>CACKSF010000081.1 GCA_902602795.1 uncultured Fidelibacterota bacterium | reverse complement strand
CTTGCACACAGTCGATCTGCGACTTCTTTTTGCATCATAATAAAAGTGTCACTCCAAAAATCTAATTGCTCAATTAACCAAAAGATTATTGGTGAAGTTATGTTATAAGGGATATTACCAAAAATCCGCACTGGATTATTAATGGACAATGCGTCAATGTTTTGATTGAGAATATCTCCGTGCACTATTTTTACTCCCTTAAGATCAGGTTTTTGTTTTAATACCTTAATTAATAAGGGGTCAATCTCAACGGAAACAAGACTGTTTATTTTCGGAAAAATTCGGTCTGTCAAAGCCCCTTCTCCTGGACCAATTTCTAAAAAATTATCATTTGGCTTGGGTTCAATTATTCTCACTATTTTTTCTAATAGATTTGTATCCGTTAGAAAATTTTGACCCCATTTTTTTCTAAAAGGATGCCCACTATATTTCTTTTTATGGTTCAAAGATTGAATAATTTTGTAGCGTTTTTAGTGGTTTCAGCAGCGATAACCTCAAGCGGCAACTTAAATATATCAGAAATTTTTTCTGCTACAAACCTTGTTCTCCCTGGTTCATTAGGCTTACCCCTATATGGGACAGGACTTAAATATGGGCAATCGGTTTCGACAAGTATACGATCAAGAGGTAATCTACCGGCAAATTCTGGAAGATGGCTATTTTTAAATGTTATATTACCTGAAAATGAGATATAATATCCAAGTTCAATTAATTTTGTCGCAGTGTCTTCCGTACTTGAAAAACAATGTGCAACACCTACAACACTTGGGAAATCTTCTAATATAGAAAGAACATCATTGTCAGCATCTCTGTTATGGAATATAACTGGCATATTTAAATCTTCGGCAATCTCCATTTGAGATCGGAAAACTTCCTTTTGAACTTTGGAACTTGATATATTTCTAAAATAATCTAATCCCATTTCACCTACTGCAACCACTTTATCATTCTTCATAAAGTTATATATTTTTTCTATATAACCTTTTGGGGCATTTTTTGAATCATGTGGATGAATACCTACCGATGCATAAATACTTTCATATTTTTTACTAAGCTCTAAACACTCATTTGCATCATCTAAATTAGTTGCAACACAAATAAACCTATTAACTCCTAAGGTTTTTGCTCTTTCTAAAACTGAATCTAAATCAGTTTTTATTTGATCATAAAAAAGGTGACAGTGAGTATCCGTTAGCATTGATATATTTCTAGTCTTAATATGTAGTGTAAAAGTAATTTGAAATTATAATCATCAAGTTTATGAAACCTGTTTCTTTTATAATTATATTTTTAATAACTGGTCTTGCATTTAGTAAGTCAAATAATGCCAAGATAATCTTCCATTACATCCCATTTATTGGAAAATGCGAAGCTCTGAAGGTTAGAACTCTCAATATATTTAATTCTATTATAATTTCCATGTAAATCTTTTACCGTAAAATAATGTTTATCGCAAATTAATTAATCTTTTTATTCAAATGAGTTTTTATATACAGTCCTTGTTTGTCGCCATACCAATATTTTTTATTCTAATAATATTGGAATGGATCGCATCAAAGAAGATTGGAAAAGAAGTAAACAGATCTACAGATGTTATTTCTAGCTTGAGTTCAGGAATGTCTAACATTACCAAAGATAGCCTTAAACTTAGTGTTGTACTTATAAGCTATGGATCGCTTGTTAAACATCTTACTATCTATAAATTAGAACCACTTTGGCTTGCAGCTTTATTTGCATTTGTAATTCAAGACTTTGCTGGATATTGGATGCACAGGCTAAACCATCGAGTCAATATTTTTTGGAATCGGCATGTTATTCATCATAGTAGTGAAGATTTTAATTTATCTTGTGCACTTCGTCAAAGCATATCAGAAACAGTACATTTTAGCGCATTACTTATGATCCCTGCGGCTTTCTTTGGAATTCCTGCAGATATTTTTTCTGTATTAGCTCCTATTCACTTATTTATGCAATTTTGGTATCACACTAGGCTTATACATAAAATGGGGATTCTTGAAAAAATTATAGTGACGCCATCACATCATAGAGTACATCACGCAATTAATCCAGAATACAT
>CACKSF010000080.1 GCA_902602795.1 uncultured Fidelibacterota bacterium | reverse complement strand
CAGCTCAGGAAAAATTGAATAAAGATAATTAAAAGTTAAAGTAGAGTCCATTAATGTATTTTCATCCAAATACCACTCTAATTGATCCAACGTGACAGGAGGAACAGCAGATACATTTAACGGAATTTTATTTTTCATTTTGAAGCGAATACCCTTGAATTGATTGCTCCACCTGTCAACAGGAGTAATGATTTCATACTGTGGAACTTCATAATAATCGCTTTCTTCCACAGTACCAGGTAGCTTAGAAATAGAATCCGATTCAATAAAATTTAAATTACTCTTGTAATATGTATCCGTTAATCTTGGTGTTCCCATGCTATCCAAAACTGAATAACCATACACAAGTGGATCCTCACATGCCATACCTTCCACAGCAATAGGGCTCTGTGAGGCTTGAATCTCATATTTTACAAGATCCTGAACAATTTTTGTTCTATCAACGATAAAATAACTTCTATCTCCAGTACCAATATTTCCAACCTGTGAAGTAAATAAAGCTTCAATGTCATTCTCATCAGGAAAGGCGACATCCAAAGCAGTATAGCCTGGAACCACAGTTATAAAATTATGGTCACCTTCACTTCCTTTATTAGATTCAAGAAATGGATAGCCTCCAAAAGGATTTGCATCTCTACGTATCCATGATCCATTATTCCCAAAGAAATCAATAGAGTCTGGACCAACGAAGTTTGAAGGGTTAGATAAAGGCCAAACCGTATCTGCAGTAAAAAGGCCAGAAGAGTCAACTTCTGTAAATGAAATATCAAATTTTGGAAGACCCATATCATATGCAGTTACTGTATATGTATATTCAACTCCATCGATAACATTTGAATCAACATAAGAATATTCAAGACCGATATCAAACCCTAAACTAAATCGCGGGAGATACGGATCAAGACCATTAACAAACGTTCTTCTAGTACCTTCAGAATCACAACCTCCAGTATGATCATAGATGCAATGAAAATAATCCTCATCCATGTTAAAATCAAATTGCGCATAAGGAACCCATCCAACAAACTCACCATTAAAATCATAAAGCTTTTCATCTTCACCACCCCAGGTTATCCCACCATCAATAGAACGATACAATTTATACCCTTCAAAGTCAGAATAACCAGTAAGAGAGTCGTAAGCAGCTTCAGATGAAGCATCCCAAGAGACAAGAACCTGCCCATGACTGGCAACAGCATATATGTTTGGGCTTTCTGGAGCAGAGAAATAGCTAAATATCACTTCCACTGTATCTGTACTAATTGCATTTTCTGAATCCATAACCTGTAAAATATATTCATAATTGGTGTACCTTTCGTTAGGCGATTGATCGGATACACTTATAATACTTTCCTGATTAATAGTCCCATCCGGAGCTATCCAATTGTATTCTAGGTCATTACCATCAGGATCAAAGGAACCGCCTGCGTCTAACACCGTAGAAGAGGATTGATACTTAGGAATTCTTTTAGCCTCTCCAGCGTCCGCTACTGGACATAAATTACTTTCGATAAGAATCCTTAACGTATCATGAGAAGCACAAAAACCATCATCAACCTTTAAAACAACTCTGTACTGGGTAGCTTCCGTTAAATCAGTAGGGCTAGTCACTAGAGCCTTCCTTGAGCTTGCCCCACTGATGCTTAACCCATCAAGTGAAGTCCAACTATAAGAAAGAGTATTCCAATTCACATCATAAGATCGAGCAGAAGAAAGATAAAATTCATAATCACATGTAGTAAAATCAGCACCTGCGTCTGCCACAGGAGCATCATTATCCAGGTAATTAATGTTGACAGTATCAGAAATACTTTGTTCTGCATCCGAAACTGTAAGCACAAATGAAAAAACTTGATCAGATGCAGTTAGAGGAAATTCAAAATTAGTTAGCGCCGATGTAGGATCTATAAAATTATCATTGTATCCATCAAGAGAAGACCATAAAAAAGTAATTTCTTCATCTTGAGGATCTTCAGAATCAGTCCCATCTAAAGTTGCTATGAAATCACATCCATTACTTAACGATTGGTCTTCACCTGCATCAGCTCTTGGGCACATATTAGATTTAATAAATATTTTTACGGTATCCAAATCTTCACAAGAATCCGCATCATCATATACTCTAAGCTGAACCAAAAACTCTGTGTCAACTGCTAATTCGTTAGGATATTTAAACCTTGGGTCCATCTCATCAGATTCGCTATTCGTTATGACCATTGTCTCTTCCCATTCATCGCCAACGCTATTTAAAACAGTCCATTCATAATTAACATCTCCTTCAAAGACCGATGAGCCGCTACCATCAAGGTAAGTATAATTTGAAGAAGAACCATCTCCATCACAAATAGATAAATCATTACCAGCATCAGCAGAGCACTGAGCGAAAACCGTATCTAAA
>CACKSF010000079.1 GCA_902602795.1 uncultured Fidelibacterota bacterium | reverse complement strand
AAGCTGCAATCGATTCACCGCTCATTAGCTTTGGTAAATATTTTCTTTTCTGTTCAGGAGTGCCAAAGAATACAATACCTAGACTACCAATCCCAGTTTGCACTCCAAAGGTACATCCAAAAGAAGCAGACCCACCAAAACCAACACCTTCTGATACAATGCAAGACGTAATTTTATCAAGCTCGGTTCCTCCATATTCCTCTGGCGCATCTATGCCGATAAGTCCAAGATTCCCCATTTCTTCCATAATAGATCGACTAAAATCCTCATCCAATTTTTCAATTTTTTTAATATTAGGATGTATTCTTTCACTAACGAATTTCAAAACCATTTTTTCAATATCTTTATGTTCCTGGCTAAAGTTCTCCCTGCAAAGAATGGTTTCTTTAGCAGCTGGAGAGACTAGCCACTGTCCACCAATTTTTAGATCAAGTATTTCTTTAATATTCATTCATCACTCTTCTTTTTGAGACCGTTTAAAATAAAATTTGAAATGGTATTTATATATTCGTGTGCTTCCACTCCTGATTTATCAAATAGGGTAAACCAGTGGATGCCTTCGATATTTACAAGAATAGATAACGCGGTAATTCTTGGATCCACATTCTTGAACTCATTATTATCAATTCCACTTTTAATAATATCAATAATGTAATCTAAAAATTGGGAATAAATTTCTTGAAGCTTGTTGTTAAAATCAGAGTCTAGCCCAGAAGTTCTCCAAAATTCAACCATAATTTTGAAAGTGTCGGGATTTTTATCAAACTGATCTACAAAATATTCAAATAATGATAAAAGTTTTTCGGATGAAGAGCTTTTGTCTTCAAGGCAATTAAATATCCCTTCGCTATATTCATTAAACCAGTAATCTATTAATGACAGGTAAATGTCTTTTTTTGATTTATAATACCAGTAGATAGCCCCCTTAGATAATTGTGCTTTGGCGACAATATCATCCATTCGACTTTGGTCGTAACCTTTATTAACAACGACAGCCTGGGCAGCGTTCATTATTTGCTCTTTTCGTACGTCTTTAAGATCTTTGCTCATGATATAAACTGACTGGTCGGTATAAGTTAAAAAGAAATAAATTTGGTGACAATAATTAATTAATAAATAATAGTTGACATTAAAATAATTCTGTACGTAGTATTTGCTATTGAGAATAAGTCTCATTAACAATAAGTTATGTACTCCCGGGGCTCCAAAAGTATTTATCCTTGTGCCGAAATCCAAGGTTTGAATCCCAAGATATAATTTGGAGCCTCAAAATTATAAAGATGGAAAAGTTATTGAAAGTAGAAAAAGAAGAATTTAAAAGCTCACTTATTAGATGGCCTTTTTTTGGCTTTAAAGTTTTGTTTGTTGCGCAAGGTAAACAATGTTGAAAAATATCTTATTATATGTCTTTTTATTTTTTGGACTTATTTTTAGTTCTTGTGAAGATGACCCCCTTCTTGCTCCCCAGGGAGGAGAATCAGAAGACGGTGGAAGCTATGGAAACTTATCCTTACCTGGGCAAAAAGAGAAAGATCTCCCTGCAAATCCAGAAACTTTTTAAATCAAATTAATCAAAAAATATGTCCTATATAAAGCTTGTACTCTTTTTTGCTCTATCAATACATCTTCTAAGGGGTGATGATCATGAGACTGTAATCGATGGAACGGTTTTTAAAAATGAAAAAGGAAATCCATTAGAAGGGGCCAATATTCTTATAAAAAACAATAATGGGCAAGAGTACGGTACAACTAGTGATAGAAACGGAGGGTTTAAACTAGACAATCTATCCTCTGGTAATTATTCTCTTATGGTTAGTTTTATAGGGTATGAGGATTACCGAGAGAATATCAAAATATCAAAAGGAAAAATATATAAAGTAAATGTTACTTTAAATATTGAACCTATTTTAATGGCCAAACTAGAGATCATTAGTGAGCTAGATGCTCCCTATGAAAATCTTCCAGGAGCAGCATCCGTGATGGATATGCAAAGAATCAAACTTGTCAATCCTATTGGTACTCAAGAAATGCTCGAATATGTACCAGGTATAAATGGTTTCTCGGATGATGGAATTGGGAACTCTCGTATAAGTATAGGAATAAGAGGTTTGAATCCGAGGAGAAGTTCTCGGGTTTTGATTTTAGAAGATGGTGTGCCAATTCAGCCTGCTCTATATGTATATCCTAACATGTATTATAACCCACCGGCAGATCGTATTGACCAAATTGAAGTGATTAAAGGAAGCGGGACGATACTTTACGGACCTCAGACGATGGGGGGAGTCATTAACTATTTCACAAAAAGACCAAGAAATGAATTTGGAGGACTTGCGAATATGACGGTAGGTGAAAATGGATATAATAGTTTGTTTACGGAAATAGGTGGTCTGGGGCAGGGAAAGCTACG
>CACKSF010000078.1 GCA_902602795.1 uncultured Fidelibacterota bacterium | reverse complement strand
AATTTTATTAACTACGAACCTGATAATTGGTATTGATACCAATGTATAAAGAGCAAAAGATTTAATTCCTATGTTTTTTTTGTTATGTTTTTTTAAGATGTTTTTAGAGATGCCATATTCCTTCAATAAAAAAGCAACAACAGATTCGCTTAACAAGTTGTTTTTTTCTTTCAAATGATTTTGATATTTAGCTTTCTGGTTTAAAAGCTGATTGAGAGCTTTTATTTTATTTTCATTAACATTTTCTTGACCGTTATTAATGTTTAAAATATAATTCTGTAACTGGGCACGGTGTTGTCTATTCTGTAAAGTTACCATATCAGAATGAGATCTTGAGAGATAGCAGTAGTTTTGAACTATTCCAAATTTAGTTTTTTTTGAAAGCCTTAACCATAAATCATAATCTTGTACTGCTCTAAAACGATAAGGTTTTTTAAATTGACTCAATAATTCTTTTTTGATCATGATAGAACCATGTTTAAACGGGTTAATCCCACTGTATAAATTATTTTTTATCCACCTGTCATCATTAGGGTACCTATTTGAAACTATAATATCGTTCTTATGATTATTAAAATTAAGAATCCATGAATTAACAAGACCAACTTTAGGGTTTTTTGAAAAAAAGTTTAATTGCCTTTTAAGACGAAGAGGTAAACTAATATCATCTGCATCCATTCTTGCAATGTAGGTACCTTTTGATTTAGAAATAAGATAGTTCAAAGCAACATGTAAGCCTTTATTCTTTTGATAATAAATTTTAACTCTTTTATCTAGATTTGCAAATTTTTGAAGTATTAAACTCGAGTTGTCTGTCGAACCATCATCCATAATTAGAAACTCTAAATTTACTTCTTTTTGACCTAAAATACTCTTTATCGCAGATTCAAGATATTTCTGCCCATTGTAAACACTCATTATCACCGTTACTTTAATCATTTTAAAAAATCAGATGTGAATTACCAGAAATAAATTAAGATTTGTATTTATTTAAGTGTTTGGAGTAAAACTCAACTGTCTTTTTTATACCTTCCTGGAAGTTAACTCTAGGCTCCCAATCTAGAAGTGCTTTTGCTTTTTTTATGTCTGTTACGTAATCTCCTGTTTCAACATTTATATAATTATCTGGCCAAGAAATATGTTGAAAATCCCCATCACCTACTAATCGGGTAATCTCTTTTACCATATTTTTAAAAGAGACACCCTTACCTGATCCTATATTAAATACTTGACCCTTACTTTCCTCAACGAATGCAGCATTAATAAATGCCTTAGCAAGGTCTTCAACAAATATATAATCACGTAATTGACTACCATCACCAAATATTAAAATTGTTTTTCCCTCCAATGCCTGCCTTATGAAAAAATTTATTATAGTGTATTTTGCATGCATAATTTGGCCCCTTGGACCATATGGATTTGCGATCCTAAATACCACGGTATCAATATCATATTGCTGATGATAAAATTGATACATATTTTCAGTAGCCTGCTTGTGAAGAGCGTATGGTGTTTCTGGAAATGATGTATGTTTTTCATTTACAGGTATATTAATTATTTTACCAAACTGAAGGCGAGATCCTGAAAATAAAATTTTAGCAGTTGGGTTAACTTTTCTTACGCACTCCATCACATTTAATTGATACAAATAATTCATTTTAGCATCATAAATAGGATTATCGATGCTATCGTTATGAGCAATCTGTCCTGCTAAGTTGAAAATCACATCTTTATCTGCAACTAGCTCTTCCATTTTAGATGTGTTTTTAATATCAACAAGATGAACCTTAACTTTGCTTTTAAATTTTTCAATATTAAACATATTAGCCCCGAATGGTTTAATCATTGCATCTACAATAGTCACCTCAGCATCGTGCTTTGCTAGAATCTTAGCGATGGTGCTGCCTATCATACCCAATCCGCCATTAATCAAAAATTTTTTTTCTTTTATGTTTTTATAATCCATGTTTTAATTGTTTTCTTTATTATAAGCTAAAAAGTAATTCTCAATATTTATAAATGCTTTACTTGATAAAAAATTTTCTGATAATCTTTTTTCTGCATTTTTAATGATAATTTTAGTTAATTCTTTATTTTTTAGAATCTCAATTGTAGCAAAAGCTACCCCCTCATAGTCACCTACTGGTATCAGCATACCTGTTTTTTTATGTATAACTACATCATTAGTTCCGAACTCCGCATTGGTTGCAATAACAGGCGTAAGAACAGAGAAAGATTCTAATAAAACAGTGGCTAATCCATCCCATTTAGAGGTATAAACAAAAGCATCTGCTTTAGCAACATACTCGTAAGAGTTTGGAATGTTTCCTAAAAATGTTACGTTGTCTTCTAAACCAAATTTTTTAGCATTGTTTTTCATTTTCTTCATATCTACTCCATCTCCGATAATTATCAAATTGCAATCAATACTATTCCTAATTATTTTAAATGCTTTTAATAAATCTAAAGTACCTTTTTGCGGAATAATTCTAGAAACGA
>CACKSF010000077.1 GCA_902602795.1 uncultured Fidelibacterota bacterium | reverse complement strand
TTTCTGCGATAGCAATAGTTCGAATAAGTGGCACTAAAGCTACTAAAATAGCAAGAAGACTCTCTAACCAGGAAGCTGTTTTAAAACACCACAAGGCTGAACTTCGACCTCTTTACATAAAAAAAAAGTTAATAGACAAGGTAGTTTTCACGGCTTTTTTGTCACCACACTCTTACACCGGTGAGGATGTTGTTGAAATTTCTTGCCATGGAAACCTTCATATTTGCGAAGCTGTGATAACCGAAACAATTAGGTTTGGGGCAAGAATTGCAGAACCAGGAGAATACACCAAAAGAGCATATCTGAATGGAAAATTAAATCTTTTACAAGCTGAGTCCGTATCCTTATTAATTAAATCAAAATCTATTGAATCAGTAAAACAACAGACAAAGAACCTAACAGGCGGCGTTACAGAAAAAATAGAAAAAATAAAAAACAACTTAATGACTGTTTTATCTCAACTAGAGTATGAACTAGACGTTTCTGAAAGCTCTTTTTTAGAAAAGAAAACCATACACTTTATTAAAGTAACTTTGCAGAAATGCTTAAAACAAACAGCCTCTATGACTGAAACATTTAATAAAGGATCTGCTCTTTCAAATGGGGTCAAAATTGCATTCGTAGGAAAACCAAATGTCGGAAAATCTACCCTTGTAAATAAAATATTAGGCATAGAAAAAAGCATAACTAGCAATATACCAGGAACAACTCGAGACCTGGTTTCTACAGAGACTACAATGAAAGGAATACCGGTTACGCTTGTAGACACAGCAGGAATTCACTCTACAGAAAACCAAATAGAAAAAGAAGGAATCAAAAGATCTTTTAGGGAGATTGAAACAGCAGACCTTGTTATTTCTCTTTTTTGTCATAATCTAGAAGCTGTTGATATTAAACAGTTTAAGAACGAAGTTTTGGTTTGTAACAAGGTGGACATAGCACCTTATGCAGGAAAAAAGAAAGATGTTTTTTCAGTTTCAGCAACCAAAAAAACAGGCTTAAACTCTTTAGTTCGACACATTGAAAAAAGAATCGGGGGCGCTAGAGGCAATGCAGAAGAATCACTGCTAACAACCATTAGACAGAAAGAGGCAATGCTTAAGGTTTCATCATGCCTATCAAGATCCATTGACCTCTTTGTTAAAGACAGTCAAAGAATAGAGCTACCTGCCCAAGAAATTAAAAACGCAATAAACAATATTGATCTATTTACTGGAAAAACAACAACTAATGACATACTTGATCGTGTTTTCACAACTTTTTGTGTAGGTAAATAAGCAATGTTTAAAAAAAAGTACGATATTGTTGTTATTGGAGGCGGACATGCTGGAGTAGAAGCTGCCCACATCTCTAGTTCTTTGGGTTCATCTGTATGTCTTGTTACCATGGACCAAACCGCAATAGCAAGAATGTCCTGTAACCCTGCAATAGGTGGACTAGCAAAAGGACAAATTGTTAGAGAAATTGATGTTTTAGGTGGAATAATGGCAGAAACTGCAGATGTCTCAGGTATACAATTTAAAACTCTTAATAAAAGTAAAGGGCGAGCAGTTTGGTCTCCAAGGGCACAAATTGACAAAAGGGTATATGAGAAAAACATTTTAAACAGGACAATAAAGTCACCTATTTCCATAATTCAATCGGAAGCTATAAGCGTTGATATACAAAACTATAGAGTGAAAAGTGTATTGTTGCGCTCTGGTGAAAAAATTAAATGTTCTTGCTTAGTTGTAACAGCTGGAACTTTTTTATCAGGACTAATTCATATAGGAGAGAGAAAAATTCTCGCTGGAAGGATGGGTGAAGAAAGATCAGAAGGTATAACAGAATCCCTAAGGTCTTTTGGTTTTTTTTCAGGGAGGTTAAAAACAGGTACACCTCCACGACTAGACAAAACAACAATAGACTGGTCTAAAACAACACTTTCTCTTGGGGATAAAAGCCCAACTCCTTTTTCCTATTCAACGGGAGAATTCAACCCCCCTAACGAAGCATGTCACACCGTTTACACAAACTACAAAACGCACGATGAAATTCGAAACAACCTCCACCTTTCTCCTATGTTTTCGGGTGACATTAATGGAACGGGGCCACGGTATTGTCCATCAATCGAAGATAAAATAGACAGGTTTAAAGATAGAGAGTCTCACCTTTTACACCTTGAACCCGAATGGAAAAACTCAGACCAAATATATTTAAACGGTTTTTCAACAAGCCTTCCTGAAAAAGCGCAAATAGAATCCTTAAGAAACATTCCAGCCTTAAAAAATGTAAAACTGCTAAGGCCGGGATATGCGATAGAATATGATTTTTTTCCCCCTTCACAAGTAAAATCCACACTTGAAACAAAAAATGTTTCTGGGCTTTTTTTTGCCGGTCAAATGAACGGAACATCTGGATATGAAGAGGCAGCCGCGCAAGGTTTAATCTGCGGCATAAATGCATCCAAAAAACTTAAAGGAAAACCTCCTTTGACACTACCCAGAAACTCCTCTTACATAGGGGTTATGATAGATGACCTAATAACAAAAGACACACTAGAACCCTATAGGATGTTTACCTCTAGAGCAGAGTATAGATTAATGTTGAGATATTCAAATACGTTTGAGAGACTGCTAGAAGACGCCCTTAAGCACAAACTTCTACCGAAAAACAAACTAAAAACACTAAAACAAGCAATAGACTTAAAAAGCAGAGCTAGAAAAGAACTTAAGCTGTCTATTGCACAAGGAGA
>CACKSF010000076.1 GCA_902602795.1 uncultured Fidelibacterota bacterium | reverse complement strand
TTTAAGAATAGTATTGTGATATTTTTATTTCAATATCAATATAACTATTCTGTCTCAAACAAAAAAGGTTGCGATCCATAAATATAAAAGAGGAATTTTAAAGCCTATACAGGAAGATTAGAATTTCCAATATAGATTTAGTTTTATCATGAATAAAACTAAGACACAACGGAATTCCAGTCTCCGTCTATAAGGAGAGTGAGGCCATTCCCTTGAATATTAACAAACATAGTGTTATCAATTGGTGAAAAGCAGGCTCCAGCAAATTCTGAACCAGAATAGCTATTCTGAGCTATAAGGTATGGATTTCCATTAGGAGTCAGTCCCCATAGTCTATTTTTGTCTGAATTGTCCTCACATACAATGATATCTCCCCAAGGTGCTATTACTATGTTATCAGGCATATTTAGTGAGGAATTATCTTGGACTTCATACCAAAGCTCTACCGATGATTTCTGAGGTGAGACGGTATTAATTTTAAATATTTGCCCTTTTCTTAAACTGCCACCACTTGTGCAGCAAATATAAACAGATTCACTATCTGAAATTATGCCCTCTGGTCTAGCGAAAACAGTTGCACCTTTAGATATACCCTCATGCCTGACGGTATCTTCATCAGGGTCATAATCTTCTATTTTCACCCAATCTATTTGATGGGTAGTATTCAAATTAACGATTGAAAAATCCCAATTACGTGCATCTCTTATATCTTTCACTTTTAATGCAAATAAGTCACCTTCCTCTAAACTATATGGGTTTTTTGGTACATACTTATAAATGAGCCCATCATTTCTATCTTCCGTTAAATAGGCGTTATTGAATCTATCAAATGCTACAGCTTCATGGTTAAACCTTCCCATTTTTCTAAGAGGTTTAGGAGAATCTAAGGTTGGTTTACTTGGATCCACTTCAAAAACATAACCATGAGCGATTTCTGAATTTCTTTTAACATTTACATTTTCTTCACAAGATAACCAAGTATTCCACGGAGTAACACCGCCTGCGCAATTTTGCATGGTTCCACTCAGGCTTAAATATTCTTTTAAGACTTTTTTAGAGTCTTTATCTAGAACGATATTAGTGGTTCCACCAATTGCTTTCTCATCATAATGTTTTGAGCCTAATACGGCTATTTGCTCCTTCACATTTTGGAAAGGACCTACTTTCATACCATGTTGAGGAACTATTTCATGGTTTCTTACTAAAATTATATTGTTATCTACTAAAAAAGATCCCATGCCATCGGCTAACCCTGGGACTTTAAACCCATCAGACATTATTAAATCTTTTTCTGAAATTATTCTATATTTTAAAGAGGGATGTAAATCAATAATATTATTGGGATCTATTTTAAGGTTAAGATTAGTTATTGATTCTTTCGAAAAGCAGCTAATTAAATTAGTGAATCCAAAAAAAGGTAACATTGTACTTAGAGAAATGAAAGTTCTTCGATCCATTGATATTCCATTATTACATATTTTATTAAAAAAAAGTAAAAAACTTTATAAGATAAATTTGAACATTATTACCAATATTTTACAAAATCTTTATTTAATTCTTTTTGATCGTTATCTTGATAGCTAAGTGATCTGAATACCCGCCGAGTAATCTATTGCCAGCCCAAAATCGAAAAGGATAATGGCTGTAATTTCCTTCTTGCTGCCTATACTTAGGCAAATCAAGAATATAGAGAGAATTACTTACTATAGATAGCCCCTGTTTATCTTCAAGTTGTTTATTTATAACTATTTGATCGTAAAAATAATCTTTATTTCTATAAACATATGTACCAATCTTTTGCTTTCCCATTAATGGTTTCATGAGACTATGTAATCCGGCATTCTCTAGCATCTGCATATTTAAATCATCCGGGTCTTCATTGAAATCGCCCAATAAAATAATTTCCGCGAACTTATCGTTCTGTCTAATTCTATTTATTTCATTTATAATCAATTTTGCAGTAGAAGCTCTCTTGGGTATCGCTTTTTCTTTTCCTCCATAATTAGAAGGCCAGTGGTTAATAAAAATGTGTAGTAATGAATTTTGAAACTTTCCTGCAACGTAAAGTATATCTCTGGTTTTACTACCATTCTTTAGTGAGTTAAGTATGGCCTTGCTAGAAACAATTGAAAAACGACTTTTATCATAAAATAATGCATTATCAATGCCACGATTATCAGGAGAATCATAATGAATAATATCATAATTACGTTTTGGGTAAGCTGTATTTAGGTCGTTTAAAACTTTAATGTTCTCAATTTCACATAGACCCAAAATATCAACATTTAAATCAGAAACTACTTCGGAACAGTTTTTTATTTTTAAATCGTAAATTTTTTGATCAACATTTTTTCGTCCTCCAAGAGCAAACTCATCATCATTTTTAAAGGGATCATCAACTAAATCGAATAGGTTCTCTGCGTTCCAAAAGCCGATACTCAAAAGATCATTAGGAAATAAGTCAGTAAAAAAAAGTGGGATAGTTATTAGGCCTTTAATAATAATATTGGACATAATGAAATTTACTCATCATTATGCAAACAAAAAACCCCACGAATGTGAGGTTTTAAGCTAATTGCGGCATGGAGCGTATAATAGCCGTAATTAAAAAGTTTAATTTTTAAAGTAAATAGGCAATCTGTATCGAAATCCCTTAAGATTTATACTTGGATTAATTGTTTTGGATACAAAAGTTTTAAGGCCTTTGAATATTGCATCATCAAATGGTTGACCAAGGGATTTTACAATTTCAATTTCATTGATTTTCCCATCATAATCTACATAGAATTCTACTATCGACATACCTGACAATGAATAATTTTTTATGAGATTTGGATAAACAAATAGCTCTCCGACTGGTTGAGATGAGAACATATTTTTAATATCCGAAGAAAA
>CACKSF010000075.1 GCA_902602795.1 uncultured Fidelibacterota bacterium | reverse complement strand
AGGTATATACCAATGCAATGCCTCCAAGCACAAACATCCCAATAATAGGATCTAGACCAAGTACTACCTCAGCCAACATACCGAAACCATATAGGGAAAGAGCAGGAAGAGAATAAATGAAAGAGGTAAGTGCTCCAACATACCTTGCATTATCACCGTAATAGAAATAAAGAATATCAGGAAGACTCTTGAAATCATTTTCCCTCAATCGTTTTGCAAGTAGAAGAGCAGCAATTAAAAAAAAAGCATATGTTGGTCGAGCATAGCCAAACCAAGCAACTACTCCATCGGTAAAAGCAAGTTGAGTATCTCCAAATAAAACATCAATACCATAATAAGTAGAGATTAGAGTTGTTATTAAGATTGGAGTTGTTAAAGATCTTCCCGCTAAAAAAAAATCTTCAAAATCAGTATGCTTTTTTGCGAACCATAATCCAACCCCTATCATCCCAGAAAGATAAGCTATAACTATTATGTAATCGATTAATTCAAGAGGGTACATCCGCTAAGAAATCCAATCCAGGAACTGGTAATATTTTGCTGCAAAAGGCAAAAACCATGGGTCTTTTCTATAAAAAAACATGGTCTGATGCGAAATTTCTTCAAAAGGGCTACGTTTCTTTTGACCTGATAATAATAACCCAATTTCAGTACCCAGATAAGTTGCAATAGAAAGTCCATGCCCACCATATCCAAAAGTATAATGAATGCCGTTTACCTCACCTATGTGAGGCATAAGATCAAATGTAATACCCAGTTTTCCTGTCCAGGTATGCGTGAAGGTTGTTTTTTCTAAATCGGGGAAGACAGTTCGTACTTGCCTTGATAAAATAGAAGCACTCTCCACTAAATCAAGATCCGTGCTCAGATCATTTCTACCCCCCCAAAGCATTCGTCCATCTGGAGTCAACCTGAAATAATTTATAAACCATTTTGAATCGTAAAACATCCTTCCTTTTGGGCTTAGTTTTTTCTGAAGTTTTTCAGGTAATACATCTGAAACAATAATATAACTCCCAACAGGAAATACTTTAGGCTTTAACTCGGGCACCAACATATCTGTGTAACCATTGGTAGCAATAATAACTTTTTTTGCCTTTAAAGCACCTATATCTGTTACAACCTCATAAACCTCTCCAAGTTTTTTTATGGAATGAACTCGATTGTTTTCAAAAAGCTGTACACCGTAATCATTACATGCCTTTGCTAATCCATCAACATATTTTGCCGGCTGCAGTCCTCCACTAACTTCATCTGATAGTCCTCCAAAATAATAATTGGTCCCTATTTCTGAATGAATTTCTTCTTTTGGAACCAAAGTCTTTTTATGACCAAGCTCTTTTTGAATCCAATTGGCATATTCAGGAAGTTTGTCATAGTGCGACTGCTTACAAGCGAGGGCAATATGCCCATTGCGAGACCAATCACAATTAATTTTTTCTTCTTGAATGATATTTTCTAGTAAATCAATAGCATCAACTGAGGCCTTCCAAAATTCCTTAGCATATTCTATACCATATTTTTTATATATTTTGAAAATATCTTGTTTTAAACCTGGAGTAGCCATTCCTCCATTGCGAGAACTCGCTCCCCAACCGATTTTTTTTTCATCAAAAACAGCAACAGAACTATCCGCTTTTGCAAGTACTCTTGCAGCAGTTAAACCAGTGTACCCACCCCCGATAATTACAAAATCAACTTTGTCTGGAAGTTCTGTAGATACATTATACGTTTTTCCTAATGGATATTCTTCTGTCCAGTATACCTGAGGAATCATAGACTATTTTAAAGAAGCTTTTACAGAGTCTTGAAAAACATTTAATGTTTCATCAATTATATCTTCAGTATGCGAAGCACACAAGAACCATGGCTCTCTTGGATCATCTTCAGCCCAAACTCCTCGGTCAAACATGTGTCCCATAATTTTTTCATACATAGCATCATCACTATGTGCTAGGTCTCTTACCTCTTCGACTTTGTTTTCTGTAATTAAGAAACCTTGAATATTTGGGTGACCACACATCTGATGTGGGAGGTCTGCCTCATTCAGTATCTTATCCATCCCTTCTTTAAGCCTTTGACCTCTTACAGATAAATCTTTTAATACAGGTGTTTCATTTAATATATCTAAAACTGCGTTCGCAGCTGACATACTGACTCCATTCCCACCAAAAGTTCCAGCATGGGCGACACTTCCGCCACCAATGACATTCATCACCTCACTTTTCCCCCCAAATGCTGCAACAGGTACACCATTGCCTAAACTTTTTGCGTAAGTAGAAATATCAGGAATTACACCATACGTTTCCCGTGCTCCTCCATTCGATAATCGAAAACCTGTTTTCACTTCATCAAATATGAGCACGACATTATACTTATCACAAATAGTTCTAAGATGCTCCAAAAACCCCTCTTTTGGCTCAATGCCTACAATGTTCCCTAAGCATGGTTCAACCAGCAAAGCCGCAATTTCACCATGGTGATCATTAAGACATTTTTCTACTGCATCAAAATCATTAAAAGGTAAACAATATACATATTCTCTTATTTTACTTGGAATCCCTGACCCTACCTGTACTGGAATGGGAGAAGTTCTCGATCCCATTGCACTAATTGGTGAGGATGCTGTACTAAACATAACATAATCATGAACACCGTGATATTGGCCTTCAAACTTTATAAATTTTTCTTTATTCGTATATCCTCTAGCAGTTCGAAGCGCGTGCATTGTAGCTTCTGTGCCTGTATTAGTAAATCTTAATTTTTCCATACCCGGAACCATAGCTGCTAACTTTTCAGCTACTATGACCTCCAATTCTGTAGTGGCAGCAAAAGAGGTCCCGTTATCTAGATATTTACTTACTTCTTTTGAAACTCTATCGTTTGCGTGTCCAAGTATAATTGGGCCCCATCCCAAGCGATAGTCAATGAATTTATTCCCATCAGCATCCCAAATATGCGCTCCTTTCCCTTTTGCAATAACAGGAGTACTGTGTCTACCTAAAAATCGGAAATTTGAACTAACCCCTTTTACCATTACATTCATCGCACGATCAAAAATCGGCTGCGATTTTTTTCTTGACAATTTCAT
>CACKSF010000074.1 GCA_902602795.1 uncultured Fidelibacterota bacterium | reverse complement strand
GACTACAATGCCACAGATATTTTTGAATCTACTCCATGGGTAGCAGGTGACGATACATACCCAGTCCTTGCTCATTCTGCATACTCCAATACATGGCCCCAAAGAATAAGCCCAATAACCGGGCAGCTAGAATCTTTCTGGCCAGGATCATGGTCACAAGATTTCAATATTAACTTGCCTGGATGTTCCCAGTCACGGAAAGATCCAGATTGTTGGGAAGAGGTTCCAGGACGTTTTATTTCCGACATGGACGTTTATATGGAGTTTGATGATAGATGGGCTCATCGTGCAAACAATGTAAATACAAATGATGAATACGAACAGACTGGTTATCCCATGGGATTAAAAGTTATGGCGACTGCACATTCATATGGTGTCTCTTACGCAGAAGACATTATGTTTGTAACGGTTAAAGTTAGAAATGAAAGTGGTGATTGGTGTGCGGAGGATGAAGATGGAAATCCGATATTAGTAAATGGAGTTCAAAACTGTGGAGAAGGTATGATTATGCCTGATGGTACTAAGCTAAATGGAGGAAAAGGCTTCGACTATAGCGGTATGTCACTTGGATTTTACATGGATGCAGATGTTCTAATGGGTGATTGGGATGGCTACAATGGTGGCTTACATACCAATGATGACGATTTCATGAAATATTATTGGGATACTCTTGTGGTAAATAATGATAGAATGTTAATAAGTATGGCAATGATAGGTGATCATGATGGATTGTCTGGTGTTACTGGATATACTCTTGATGAGCCCACTGTTACCAATTCTCCTGGTAATGACTTTGGCGTCGTAGCTACTCAATTATTGGACTCTCCCAAAGCTACTGGTAATGTAGATCTTGATCAGGATGGAACCATAGATATCTTTCCTGGTGAGCCTCTTAAAATGACAGACTGGCACTGGGTAGATTGGTACCAAAGACCGGGTGTTGTTTCTCCAGAATCAAACTCAAGCAGTTGCTATGCAGGATCTGAGGGTTGCCCTGTTGCAAAAAACAAAGAAGAGATTTTGTATAAACTTATGGTAGGTGATACTTCTAACTTAAGTGTTGGAGAAAAATCCTGGCATTTTCATACACCTAATCCCGGAACGGATCTTGGGGAAGAACTAAATCCTCATTTTGACTCTGTTGAGGGCTTAAAGCTTGAGAATGTGTATACAAGAGACCCTGCAGGCCTAGATTGCGTTTTAATAATGAGTTGTGGTCCATTTGATTTACCTGTTGGAAGAGAAGTACCCTTTTCTTTCTGCATAGTATTTGGTCAAAATGAAAATGATTTAATTAATAATGCTAAGTTTGCTCAAGTTATGTATAATTCCAGATATCAAGGGTTTACTCCGCCTACAAGGCCTACCGTACATTCTGTGACAGGACAAGGGTATGTAGATATTTTTTGGGATGATTTAGCAGAGCATTCTAAAGACGTTGTCACTGGATATTCTGATTTTGAGGGTTACAAGATCTATAAAAGTAAAGATGGTGGATCCACTTGGGGCAGCGCGGAAGATATGATTTATGATGTTGATGGTGTATTTGCTGGCTGGAGGCCTTATCAACAGTTTGATTTGTCCAGAGAAGCAGACTCTCTTCATTGTGTTTACTCTAATAATTATGATTGTCCTAAAGAATTAAGACGTGGCCATTCTATTAGTGGACAGGATCCTTATTTCCCTTGGTTTAGCCTTGGTAATGATACCGGACTCGACATTATTCGTCTTCCAGAATCCGAATGGTTTGAGATTGATGGTATTACTTATAAGTATAAATACAGGGATGAGTCTGATGTAGTTGATGGACTGGAGTATACTTATTCTGTTGTATCTTATGATATGGGGGTAGAGCCTCCTTATGATATTATATACAAAGATATTGGGAGTGGTCAATATGCTACAGAAATAGATACTAATTTTTCAAATCCTGATCAGTGGGCAAGTCCTGATGGCTATGCTTCTATCGAAAACTCAAAAGGAACTACAGTACTCGATAGAAATTTTGTTCAAGTTTACCCCGGGGTTGTTCCAGTAAATGATTTATCACAAGTTATGGTAGTACCCAATCCTTACCGTGTTGCCTCTGGATTTAAAGAAGAGGAGCATTTAAGGCAACTGAGATTTACAAATCTTCCAGAGGAATGCACAATTCGCATTTTTTCACTTACAGGTGAGAAAGTTACTGCCTTTGATCATAAGAATGCTGATTCTGGTAATGCTTGGTGGGACATGAGGAGTATAAACAATCAAGAGATTGCTCCAGGTTTATATATTTTTCATGTGGAGTCACGTGGCCTAGAGCCCATTGTTGGTAAATTTGCGGTGATACGATAATGAAGAAACTTTTAGTATTTATTTTGCCTTTATTTTTGTTTGGTCAATATCGCAGTATCCCTGATGTTGTGACGAAAGTTGCGACATCTGCAGGAAGTTTTTTAAAACTAGAGACTTCTGCCAGGGCGATCGGTATGGGTGGTTCTCATGTTGCATCAGGTCGTGGAGTATCAGGTATCCCTTACAATCCATCCAGTATTGCTTTTATTGAAAAGCAGGAGGCCTATTTTTCTCAAGTGAATTATTTAGCAGGGATTAAGCATGGTGTTCTAACGTATGGTACTCGCATAGGTCCATCCGATTTTATTGGTCTCCATCTTTTTTACTTAGATAGCGGTCCTATGGAGGAAACAACAGAGATATTTCCAGATGGTACTGGTGCAAACTTTAATGTTTTTTCTCTTGCGGCTAGAGCAACATATGCTAGGAGTTTAACAGATCGTTTAAAAGTTGGAGCATCTCTTAATTATATTCGAGATAGAATAGCAGAGACGGATATGCAAACCGTATCGTATGATATAGGCTCAAATTTTGATACAGGTATTTACGGAACCATTTTGGGTATGAGTATAACTAATTTTGGACCGGATGTTCAGTATAAAGGTGAAGATCTAAGCGTGCAGGTTGCAGATACAATAGACGTAGATGGTAGCTTACAGAGGATTACAGACAAATTTCCACTTCCCTTAACTTTTAGGTTGGGAATAGAGAATACAGTGTTAGGTCCAGAAGGATCTTTTGCGAAGAATGAGAATCAGACGTTTACAATAAGCATGGATGGGATCAAGTCTAATGACTATGTGGTGTATGGAAGCATGGGTGCGGAATACGGATGGAAGCAGATGTATTTTTTACGTGCAGGTAGTCATCTTAATCATGATACCGCAGGCTTAAGTTTGGGGGCAGGTGCTAAT
>CACKSF010000073.1 GCA_902602795.1 uncultured Fidelibacterota bacterium | reverse complement strand
AATAAATGATAGTTGCAAGACAACTGATTTCCATAGACAAAGTCTGGTTTTTGATTCTTAAATAAAGATCTCAAAAATAAAATTGATTTAATTTCATCAACTATTTTTGTAAAAAAACTTCTTTTCTTAATTTTACTCCAGGTGTCTAAGTCAATTACTTTTACGCTTTTTGGCATTAAATTTTTATTAGGCCCTTCCAATGTTCTTACTATCAGTATTAGTTCAAATTCTTTTTGAGATAAATAATTAAGCATATGCATTATTTGTTTTTCCGCACCACCGATATGAAAAGATCCCATATAGAATAATATTTTTGGTTTATTCAATTTTTTATAATTAGTTATTTGCCAAATTTTTTGAAGAATTAAATCTCACGGTATAAATATGCCAAAATAAAACATAAAACAGCACTGTTATTGAGCTCGAATCAAATAATGAAGGGTTATGTAGCGTCGCATTAAGCAAAAGACCGATGAGAGCAAAAGAAATAGCTTTTGCATATATCCCTTCCTCCGATTGGTCATTGGTATATATCACTTTTCTTATTGCATTAAATGTTGTAAATAATATAAAAATAATGCATGGTATATATAAAACGCCCATTTCAAGCATATATGTTAAATACGCATTATGTGGTGCAATATTGTACATACCAATAAGGCCTTTATCCTTACTGATAAGATCACTCAACCTTAACCCATGTACCCATGTACCAAATGGATGTTGAAATAGTAGCTTTATAGTTTCCACTTGTATTAAAAAACGATCAATTACATTCTCATTTTTCTCAACTGTTGATGAAAACTTAGAAATTACAGAATCAATTACTAGTAAATGTTCTAAAATTCCATAGAAAGATATTATACAGAATAGAATAAGCACCATAACTAATATTTTAGTTTTTCTCATGGTGAGCAATAAAATTAAAAAGATTAAAAAGCTTCCTAATACTGCTCTTTGCATACCGAAAATCATCGAAATCATAGCTGTGATAAATATGAAGTGCTGCATTTTTTTACTAAATGCATTATGTTTGAATGAATAATAAATTACCGCTAAACCAACAAAAGCACTTGATTGATAACCAAAATGGAATACTTCAGAAGTCAATCCTGTGATAGCACTAGTTCTAAACCCTGGATGATCCAAGATTAATAATCGTAATTTTAAGTTTAACGCAGGATTGAAGTAGCCAATACATAAGATTATTGTTGAAAATGATAAGCAAAAGATTATTGTTTTTATGACAGATCTTAACTTTTTTTTATCATTCCCAACCCAAAAATGGATTACAAAAACTGCGGTTAAAAATGTTATAAAACTTACAAAAGATTCTTTCCATTCAACTAAACCATGCAAAAGTATTACCCAAATCACAGGTATTGTCCAAGCGCTAAAAATTGGAAGAGATTTTAAATTTTTTTTCCAAGAAAAAAAAATAATTGGCCAACCAATCAATACTGGCATAGGAATTCGAAAGATACTGTTAGAAAAAAAAACACCCATCACAGTGAAGAATATCCAAATTTTAAAAAGAATATCTAAAAATAAAGTATTTTTCATACTTTTATGGTTTCATAGGATTCCAATCGTTATCAACTCCAAGTATTTTATAACATATTGCTAATACCCAAGTAAACATTACCGTACCATGCAAATCACTTTGGCTACCTCCACGGGAGACCTTCGCTCTATAATAACGTTTTTGCGCTTTTTTTAAATTAAATGAAAATCCACCATCATTATTTTTATACTTAAGTACTTCAGATATTGACCTTTTTGCCAGGTCTCTAATTTCATTTACTTTGTAGCTTTTGCAGTATTTAGAGGAAATATAGATTACATATAAGCGGTTTAAAAAACTACAACCTCCTTGCTCAAATGGCTGTGATAGTGCAAAATCAATAATTTTATCGGAATTTTTTAAATTTTTACCTGTCCAATGAAATATGGATAAAACTTTCATTGCACCGTTTATCATTATTGCAGAAGAAACATCTCCTTTAAACCAAACTCCTAGTTTTTTATCTTGGTAATCCTCGACACAACCAAGAATTTGATCTATTAAATTTTCTGTAGCTAAATCGTTTTTGATTTGCGAATTCATATAGTAAAAGATTAGTACATGACTAATCTGACTTCCTGCACTCCAAGGATAAGACCAATCTAAAGAACTAATAAAGGATTTAGCCTCATCATGTTGTTTAAATGGTTTTGGTAATAAATATTTTGGTATTTTATCAACCATTAAAAGAGTTGATGATGCCTGCCTAGTTTCAGCTCTTATACACTGCGGTATGTGATTGATCCAACGTGATACTTTACCTCTTGGTAACATAGATACTGTTGCTCCAAGCGCCATTTTGGTTAACATAAAATAATCTAAGAAGTATCCATTTTGTTTTTGAAATGATTTAACAAAATTTGTATAACTATTTCTTTTGGAATCAGATATTTCATTCCAGAGACCAATAGCATTGGCAATTTTCATGTAATAACATGCTAAAAATAATCCGCGATGATATGAGGTAGGTGCTAAGTTTTCCTTTGCAGTAAATTTTATGTGACCTAACTCTAAATTATTTTCTAATTTTTCTAACCAACTTCCAATACTATTTTTGTAATGAATCGATTCTCTTAAATAATTCATATTATACTTTTTAGTTAAAAAAATTAACCGCTTATTATAATATGCTGAGTTCTTGAAATTTTTAACAGCTTAGCATAAATATAAGGTACGAGATAAAATATTTTGTCTCTTCTACTAAGCAAACTAAAATTAAGGTACTGATCATAACGATCAAATTTTACTCCTATATCTAGCAAAATTTTATCTAAATCTGAATCATTAAAGAAATTAAGGGATTCAAAAAAATGTGTATATCTCTTAATAATTTTGAGATGAAGTCTGCTTAAAACACTAAACTGCTTTGGAGGGAAAGTAATAATTCTATAGTGTTGCTCACCAGGAAATGAAAAGTTAGGTGTATTTATGTACAATACCCCACTGTTTTTTTTAACACGTACCATTTCTTTTATACTTTGCTTAACATTGTCCACATGCTCTATTACGCTAAAACAAATAATGAGATCAAAAAAATCATCCTGAAATGGGATATTTTCAGATTGTGCTACTTTGAATTGTTTTATTGGATACGAAAATAATTTCGCTTTCATTTCTATAATTTCCACAGCTTTGTTATAAGGTTCAATCCCAAATATTTTACTGCCCGGATAATTTTTATGAAAATAAAACAATTCTGCGCCCGTG
>CACKSF010000072.1 GCA_902602795.1 uncultured Fidelibacterota bacterium | reverse complement strand
AAAATAACTAGAATTCAATTTTAAACATCAACTTTTTTCAGAATAAATTACACTTCCATTAAAAATAGTCATAATTACTTTTGCTTTGTGAATCTCATTAGGCGGTATCTTAGAAAGATTTTTATATGGTAAGATTATATCTGCTAATTTTCCTTTTTTTCAACAACCAATTTCATTTTCCCTAAAAAGACTATGGCACCTTCAATAGTGTAAGCTTTAAGAATGGCTTCTAAATTGAGAGTTTCATCTTTATATAAAATTTCCCCATCAGGTGAGCCTGGTTTTTGCCTAGTAATTGCCACCTCAATACCATAGAGTGGGTTTAAGGAAGTGACACTTCAATCATTTCCCGCCGCTATCCTCGCACCTGAAAATAAAAGATTTCTTAGAGAATAATTCCATTTTGAGCCTATTGGACGTAATACTTGAATAGTTAATTCTTTCATATAGGGATCTAGATATGCCCAAAGAGGTTGAAAACTAGCTATAATATCTAGCTTTTTAAATCGCGCGATATCTTCTAGATGAATCAACTGCGCGTGTCAAATCATGTGTCGCATATTGTATAATCTATTTATTTTTCTTGTATATTCAAAAGCATCTAAAGTAGTCCTAATAGCTTTATCATCTATTGTATGGAAATGAATCTGGAAGCCCTATTCTTCAGTTATTGATATAACTGTTTTTAAGTGTTTCTGGATCCCAATTAAGATCACCAAAATTGTTTGCACCTACGTATGGTTCCATAAGTGCACCAATCCCTGCCTCAATAACACCATCTGCAAAAATTCTTACGATATTCATGGATTCTTGTGAATTAATATACCTACGATTTTTAATATTCTATATTTCATTTCTCCATGATAATGGGGAAACGTATTGATAGCCTTTGACGCAAAGGGAGATCTCTTTATTCTAAGTTGCTTCACAGTAAGCATCCAATCCATCAAAATAGACTTCTTTTGATTCTTTTGATTTTATAGTTTCTATACCTGCATCTAATATCGATGTAATACCAAATTTGTTTGCCTCCTTCACTGAAATGTGTATACCATTTTTTATTTGTTCTTTTGTATAATTAGGAATCAAAGTTTCCACTAAAACAATCTTGTATTTTCAGTTAATCCAGCAATCGATGATGCTTTAGAATTAACCAATGCTGAATGACCATCCGCAGAAAGAAAATACATTGGCTTTTCAGCATTAATTTTATCCAAAATATTTTTAGATGGGTTTCCATCTTTGAAAACAGGAAGCGATCATCCGTTTCCTCTAATCCATTTGAGATCGGGATACTGATTAACATAAGTCTCGATTTTCGAAATAATTTCTTTTTTAGAAGCCAGTACAATCAACTGACATTCTCCCATTTCAATCCCTCCCCATATTAAATAAACATGACTATCAATAAAACATGGCAAAACCATTCCATCTGGTTCTTGAATTAATAGTGTATGGACACTTTTATACTTTAAAGCACTTTTTCCATCACCAACAAAAATAATTCTATTATCTTTAACTGCAAGAGCTTCAACTTTTGAAAAGGTTTCTCTGCATTGTATAGACATTTGAAAGGATAATTATATCTGCAGCTGTATCAATTTTGGAACAGCAAAGCAATTAAAGAAATATAAGCTTTAGAGGTATAATTCTTTTAAACATTTATTGATAAAATCTAAAATTTCAATCTTCTAAGAATTGATCTCTACTTTTATTTCGTAATAAGGTTCTAAGGGAATCATTTATATGGAAAGAATACCCTTGTTCTTTATGGATACTAACTTTCCTCTTATGATAGTAACTAATATGGTTAAGAAAATCTTCAACCATTATTTCAACTTCCAATCCGTTTACATCTTTGATTATTAATTTATTAAATTGATCTTCAAAATCATTTTCAGTAATTGGATCTAATTGACGAAGCACATACTTACTTCCAACATATTTCATTTCATATTCATCACAACTCATCTCAAAAGATGTCCCATTTAAATGTTCACGACATTCACTATCAATTAAAATATCTTGCTCATATTGATGTTTAACTGTCCATAAGGTTTTATTGTCTGAATCATTAAAAAAATACCAGACACCAGTTTTTTGCCCATTAAAATATTGCCCCGCGAGAAGGTCTGAAATACGAACAGAGCCGTCTCTTACCCCATCTCGATAACCAATGTATATTGTTTGCATTGGTAATGTAGAAAGAAGTATAGGTGAATTTACCCAACCATCTAGCGGTTCAATAATCGTCCATCCTCCCTCTTTTTTATCATTCATATAAAGTCCAATAATACCTGGTGTTTTATTAATTTGATTAATGTACTGTATAAAGATACCATGTTTATATCCATTTACAATTGTACACTCTAAAACTTTATCTTGTTTATTTTGATCAGAATATATTTCGACCCTTCCAGTAAATGGTTCATTCAAATTATCAGATAACCAAAGTCCTCCATCCTTGTATAGCTTTTCAGGATGTATAGTCAAGTCTGGGTGATTTAGAATAAGCTCTTCCATCTCATCCACTTGATCCGGAAAACAAAAAGATAAAAATATTAAAAATAAAAATAAAAGCTTCATTTTATAATGATATTCACAATATTTAACACATATAATTTATATATTATTCATTAATTATAAATAGCTTGTAGCATATAAATTAAAAAGCATTCTTTTTAATCAAAACTAAGGATCTATCATTCCAATAATATACTCTATAATTCTATCCTCACCTTTTAAGGGATTATAGCTTGTTTTAAGGTTATGGCCAAAAATTCTAGCTGTAATCTGCCAAAATCCTGCAGTGAATATATTTCTAAAATCTTTAATGATTTCAAAGGAAGTTTTATTGGCTTCTCTGTCAATTAATCTAATCAAAATTCTACCTTGACGTTTTGTTAATTTTCTAATTGAATAATCATATTTAACTAATAAATCATCTTCGATTGCCCTAAATATTTTTCTTTTTTCATAATACTTTTTGATTCCATAAAAATTATTGAGAGTATCCATTATACTTTCATATTCTTCAAGATAATTAGAGAAAACCTTTGAATAGGGATACACTATCCTGACATCTCTTTCTAGTTTTCTATATTTTCTTTTAAATCTCTTTTTTCCACCATAAACATTGACTAGATCTAGAGGTATGAATGTTTTTGTCATTTCTACCACTTTAGATATGTCTCTCTTTACCAGGTGGGTTGTTTTATATCCTATAAGTGAGAATATAATTGTATCGTTTTCACTAAATGTATCATCAAAATAGAACTTCCCACTTGCGTCACTTGTTTTACCATGAGAATGATTAAATATATTTACATTTTGTAGTGGAATCTTAGTATCAATAT
>CACKSF010000071.1 GCA_902602795.1 uncultured Fidelibacterota bacterium | reverse complement strand
TGTGGCTTGGTGAAAGAATCACAGAAAGAGGGATTGGCAATGGGATATCATTAATTATAATGGTAGGAATTGTGGCAGCATTCCCAAATGTGATTTTGAATGAAGTGACTCTTTTAAGAGAAAATGTGAGAGGATGGCTTTCTGAGATTGTTTTAATGGGTATTATGTTTGGTATTATTTGTTTTGTTGTCTTATTGACTCAAGGCACACGGAAAATTCCCGTTCAGTATGCTAAAAGGGTTGTTGGCAGAAAAGTATATGGAGGTCAAAATACTCACATACCAATGAGAGTTAATACTGCTGGTGTGATGCCAATTATATTTGCTCAATCGATTATGTTCATACCAAGCACTTTATCAACTTTCTTAGGTGATAGTGATTTTTCCGTAATGCTTATGGGTTGGTTTTCATTTGAACATCCATTTTATTGGACAGTTTTTGGTCTCATGATCATTTTCTTCACTTATTTCTACACTGCAATAGCTTTTGATCCCGTTCAGGTTTCTTCAACGATGAAGCAGCAAGGTGGGTTTATTCCTGGTGTTCGTCCTGGTAAGAAAACATCTGAATACATTGATAATATTCTTACGCGGGTTACTCTCCCAGGATCTATCGCATTAGCTTTTGTTGCAATTTTTCCTTACATACTTATGGAATTTATGGGAATCAATTATGACCTAGCTTCTTTTTTTGGTGGTACAAGTCTGCTAATCATTGTTGGGGTTGCATTAGATACCCTTCAACAAATTGAATCACACTTGATGATGCGTCATTATGATGGTTTCTTATCAAAGGGTAAGATTAGAGGAAGGAGACGAATGTAATGGTTCATATTAGAACAGAAAGCGAGATAAATAAAATTTCAAAAAGTTGTCAAATTGTTGCCGATACATTATTGATGCTTGAAGAATACGTACATGAAGGTATGAAGATATCAAATTTAGATAGTCTTGCTGAAGAATTCATCAGGTCCCATGGTGCAAGGCCAGCTTTTAAGGGATATATGGGTTTTCCTTCAACTTTGTGTGTATCTGTAGATCATGCGGTCGTCCATGGTATCCCAGGTGATACATATTTAAAAAACGGACAAATAGTTGGGATTGATTGCGGCGCAGAGCTAAATGGTTATTTTGGTGATCATGCTAAATCATTTCCTGTTGGTGAAATAGATGATAATAAGAAAAAATTATTGGATGTAACTAGAGAATCTTTGAACAAAGCAATAGATAAAGCGATACCAGGGAATTTTGTAGGAGACATTGGTTTTACAGTCCAAAAACACGCTGAAAAAAATGGATTCTCTGTAGTTAGAGAATTAGTTGGACACGGGATAGGAAGTCAATTACATGAAGAGCCTCAAATTCCAAATTTTGGATTTGAAAAACAGGGATATCAATTGCAATCAGGTATGTGTATTGCAATTGAGCCAATGATAAATGCTGGAAAAAGAGGTGTTTACACATCTGATGATGGATGGACAATTTACACTACGGATGGTAAGCCTTCTGCTCATTTTGAGCATACTATTGCCATTACTGATAATGGACCGAGAATATTAAGCGTAGGATCAAATGGCTAAAGAGCAACCAATTACAATAGATGGAGTGATAAAGGAAACATTACCAAGTGCAATGTTTAGGGTTGAGGTTGAGATTGGTGGTAAATCTCATGAAGTTTTGGCTCATGTGAGTGGAAAAATGAGAATGCATTTCATAAAAATTTTACCCGGAGATGTTGTAACTTTAGAAATATCCCCTTATGATTTGTCCAGAGGAAGAATAACGTACAGGCAAAAATAAAAAAATGAAAGTTAGACCATCAGTAAAAAAAATCTGTAATAATTGTAAAATTATAAAAAGAAAAGGAGTTGTCCTTGTTATATGCTCTAATCCAAAACATAAGCAAAGGCAAGGGTAGTTAAAAATGGCAAGAATAGTAGGTGTAGATATTCCAAGAAATAAAAAAGTTGTATATTCTCTTCGTTATATTCACGGTATAGGGCTGGCTACAGCTAAGCTGTTATGCGAAAAATCTAAAATAAACCCTGATAAAAGAGTACAGGATTTAACTGATGAGCAGGTAGTCTCACTTAGAAATGCAATTTCAAAGATAGGTTTGTTAGTCGAGGGTGAATTACGCTCCGATGTAGCAATTAATATTAAACGTCTAAAAGATGTCGGTGCTTACAAGGGCCTAAGGCATCGCCGCGGATTACCTGCTAATGGGCAAAGAACAAAAACAAACGCTAGAACCAGAAAAGGCAAGAAACGCACTATCGGACTAGGTAAAAATTAAAATTTATTTAATATGAAAAGAGGTTATTTTGGCTGATATAAAAAATAAAAAGAAAAAGAAAAAAAATGTCGCTCCCCATGGATGTGCTCATATTAAATCTACATTTAATAACACCCATATTACTCTTACTGACCAATCAGGTAATGTTTTATTGTGGGAAAAAGCAGGAACTTCTGGGTTCAAGGGCTCAAGAAAAAGTACTGCTTATGCGGCTACAATAGCTGCAGAAAAAGCTGCGCAAGCAGCAATTGCAATGGGATTATCTAGTGTGGACGTGCAAGTCAAGGGTCCTGGGTCTGGTAGAGAGTCTGCAATTAGAGCATTAGCAGTAGGTGGATTGCAAATTACAAGTATTAAAGATGTAACACCTTTACCACATAATGGGTGTAGGCCTCCAAAAAGAAGAAGGGTTTAGTAAAGATGGCAAAGTTAACCACAGCTAAAGGAAAGTTAGTCAGAAAGTTTGGGGAAAATATTTTTGGTAATCCTAAATATGATCGTTTACTTAATCGCAAACCTTATAGTCCGGGCCAACATGGACAAACAAGAAGGGCAAAGTTATCCAATTATGGAATTCAACTTAGGGAAAAACAAAAAATAAAATTTATGTACGGTCTTCTTGAAAAACAATTTAGGTTGACTTTTCAAAAAGCTGATAAAATGAAAGGTGAAACAGGAACAAATATGCTTCAACTTTTGGAAAGCAGATTGGATAATGTTGTGCATAGACTTGGATTTGCTATTTCAAGACCTGCAGCAAGGCAATTAGTAAGCCATAAGCATATTTTACTTAATGGTAAATGTGTTAATATTCCATCTCTAATAGTAAAGCCTGGCGATGTGGTTTCAATAAGGAATAAAAGTAAAAAAATGGATTGCGTAATTGAATCCATGAAGAATATAAAAGGTGATATTGATTTAGTATGGCTTTCACTAAACAAAGCAAAAATGTCAGGAACTTTTGTTACAATTCCTGAAAGGGAAGATATGAAACTAACAGTTAATGAACAACTTGTTGTAGAACTTTACTCAAAATAATTTAAATAGGAAAATTATCAAATGGCAAATAAAGCACTTGAATTAAATATTGATTTTAGCTCTGATTTAAAATCTGAAAATGAAGGATCTTTTTCACTTCAACCTTTAGAGCGTGGTTATGGTACTACTATTGGCAATGCTCTTCGACGCGTATTGCTCACAAGTATTCCAGGAGCTGCGATTACCCATGTAAAAATTGATGGTGTCCAACATGAATTTTCAACTATTGATGGTGTTAAAGAAGATGTTGCAGATATAATAATGAACTTAAAAAAAATTCGTTTCAAATTAATGGACAATGAACCAGATAAAATTGATATATCA
>CACKSF010000070.1 GCA_902602795.1 uncultured Fidelibacterota bacterium | reverse complement strand
ATTATAACAATATCAAACAAAGCATCAAAGCCCACTGATATATCTTTAAAGATGATTTGTCCTTTTTTTTCAAACATCCACGATACACTCCCTGTTTCACTTAAACTGCCTCCAAATTTTGTAAAGATATGTCTTAGTTCAGCTACAGATCTATTTTTATTATCTGTAATTACTTCAACAATAATCGCGACACCATTGGGACCATATCCTTCATAAACAATTTCTTCATATGAAACACCTTCCAACACTCCTGTGCCTTTTTTAATGGCTCTATCAATTTTATCAAAAGGCATATTTTTTGACTTTGCATTATTTACAGCTTTTCTTAGTCTAGGATTAGATTCTAAATCTGCACCTCCTAATTTTGAAGCAATCGTAATTTCTCTAATTAGCTTAGTGAAGATTTTTCCACGTTTCTGGTCTTGAGCACCCTTTCGATGCTTAATATTTGCCCATTTACTATGACCTGCCATTAAAAATAATCCTTATTCTGGAGATTTATTTAAATATTTTTGTTCTATTCTACTTCGAACAATCCAGATATTTTTAAAACCTTTTTGGCTTAGTTTGTTTTTAATATTTTCTGCTTCATATTTTTTACTAAAATTTCCATATTGTATTTTGTAAAGCGGTGCGTCAAATATCACATAAAGTGAATCATCCATTTTCCTTTTATACTTTTTAAATATACTATTTGCTTTTTCAGAAGATGAGGTTTCAAATACTTGAATTCGAAATCCATCACGAGTAGTTGCTCTAACGTCCTTTAAACTATCAAGAAATTTAATCTGAGATGTACCAAATATATCATCTAGAACTTTTGGAGCAAGAGGTATTGGATCCTTTACTGTGCTCATATCAAACCAAAACAATGAATCTTGCGCAAATAATGTACTAAAATATATTATTAGGTATTTTATTTTCATTTCATTTTTCTTAGAGCGTTGGACAAAACCCAACCTTTTTTACCATCTATCAAAATAATTTCTGACCAATTATTTTTTTCATCTAATATTTCTACAACACTTCCCTCATTTATTTTAAATAGAACCTTGTTGTCTCCTAAAAATGGACCTGATTGCGCATCCGATTTTTCAACTATAATTGCTTCATTACTAATTCTTTTTCTTTCAAAAGCCACATCAAGAATAACAGTGTGAACTATTATTATAAAAGTTAATAGTATTTGAAAAATACCTTTTGATAAAACATTTTTTTTTCCAGAGAAAATTTGCTTAATCCATAGAAGAGAAAAGATAAAAAATAAAATTCCACCTAATAATAATATTTCAAAAACAGTGAAAGATGATTTTATTTTTCTATAAAAATCATGGATGATAAATAGTGGCGGAGAAATAATTCGATCTATTTTTTTTGCTTCCGATATTTTAAGATTGTGAGCTATGTCTTTATCTCTGGGGTTAAGCCTATATGCATTCCTGTAAGCCCAAATTGCCTGACCGATATCATTTGACCTATAATAAGAGTTTCCAAGATTATAAAATACTGCGCTATTTTCTTGCCCACTGTCGATAATTTTTTCATACAGTTCAATTGATTTCTTATACTTTTTACTAATAAAGAGATCATTTGCTTCGTTGAACAATTTATGGATATCCATACTGTAGGAACATGAAACTACCATTAAAAAAATTAAGAGACTTTTGCTCACCTGAAGACCTTATCTATATTTTGTAAAATATTTTTAGTTTTTGGGATTATGGTATGCAACTCTTCCTTGTATGTTGGAGAATATTTACCAGCATCACATATCTTTAAAATATTTATCAATTCTTTTAATGTTACATCATCGACATAGTTTCTCAGAAGACTCTTGGCAGTATTAGGGTCTAAATTTTTTGATGATAGTAAGAGTCTTTCTTGAATATATGTATAGATTGCTTTACTTGCTATATTAAAGGAATCAGGGTTTTTTGTTTTAAGAATTTTTAAACTCTTTTTAATTGCATTTTTCTTCCTACGATCGTCAACCCGGAACAAATTTGTTTTCATAATCTTTTTTGAAAATACCGGCAGAAAAAATATAATTGTAGACAAGAAATAAAATAAATAATTTGCTGTTGATAATTTATTTTCAATGGTATTCATTTCACTTGAATTTGTCTTAATAAATCGGATATCCTCCGAGATTAACTCAATTTCTTTTTTGGTTAGACCTGTTAAATTATCACTTTCAACATTATTGCCTGTAACTTTAATTTTAATTGGATCCGTTTTAATGCTCGACCAGGAATCAAGTTTTAAATTAAAGAATGACATTTCTATCATCGGAATTTCAAAATGACCTGGTTTTCTAGGAATAAGGACATATTCTAATTTTTGAGAACCTGTAATTTGATTTCTGAACACGTCTTTTTTATAATCATCATTTGGGGGAAATGCTTCTAGATCTTGATGAAATTCAACTTTTGGTAGAGTAAATAGTCCTAGATTACCTGTTCCTTCTAAAATTATCGTAAAAATAATTCCATCATTTACTTCTACTTCTTTTTGATCAATTGCCACATTAATCTTAAAATCACCTACCGCACCACTAAAATCAGTAGGCTTTGGTTCAGGAAAGGGTTTAATTGTTATATTTCTTTTTTTAGATTTAATAATTTTGGTCTGAGTTTCGGTAAAAAACGAGTTAAAAAATGGATCAAAAAAGGGATCTCTTCTTTTATTCCTGTTTTTTTTCTCAATTTGAGTTTTTATGCTTACCGCTGGAATGAAATGTTTATCAGCTGCAATTGGGAATAACGCTCTTTGACCAAGATTAGCCACTTGATATTTTCTACCTTGAAACAATACATTTTTATTTTGATATTGAAGTCTTTGAGGAGTAAATATCTCTTCAACCCAAAATCCGTTAAAATCAGGCATCTGAAATTGATCAATTCCTGAAATTTTAGTATTTAAATCCACATATAATTTATATGTAAGCGTTATTTGTTCGCCAAGATATGCAGTTTCTTTATCAACTTCTGCCAAAATAAAAACCGAGTTTTCTGAACCTTTTTTCAAATTATTAACCACTGAAATTTTAATAGGTTTACTAACAAATCTTTTACCATCAATCAAACCTTGAATTTCAGGAATGGTGATATTGCCTGTTTTTCTTGGAGATAATGTCCAAGTGAGAGTTTTAGTATCCTTCATCTTCCCATTTATAACTTCTATACTAGTCTGTTCGTAAGGACCTCCAACAAACTCAAAATTTTTTTTGATTTTATCCATTTCTATTTTTGGGAAATCTTTTGCTCCAGACACCTCAATTATTAATTGTAAGACATCTCCTTCTTGCATTACCTGTTTATCAACAGAAACGTTAACGGTTTGAGGAAATATGACATTAAGAAAAAGTAAAATAATTACAAATAATTTCACCAGTCTTTCTCTAAGGTTTTAGCTTTAAATTTTATCAATTTCTGCTTTTGATTTATTTTTTCTTGATTTTTTAATGCATTAAGAATTGCTTCTGCTTGGATTTGCTTATCAGATAACTCTTTGCTTTCGAGCTTATCAATCTTTGGATCTCTAGCTTTATTGCTTTGACTTTCTTGATCCTCTTGGTTTTCATCGCCTGCATCGCCTGGATTACTTTGACTTTCTTGATCTTCTTGATTTTTATCACCTTCATCGCCTGGATTACTTTGACTTTCTTGATCTTCTTG
>CACKSF010000069.1 GCA_902602795.1 uncultured Fidelibacterota bacterium | reverse complement strand
TTAGTAGGTGGATTTATGGCAGGTATGATTCGCTTAGGATTGGAAATAAAGAAAACCACATTAATGATAGATGGAATATGGTATAAAATTGCAGATCTTAACTTCCTCTATTTTGCTATATTTTCTTTTTTAGCATGTGTTGTAGTCCTTATTTCTGTAAGCATGTTTACCGACCCTCCTGATGTAAATAAAATAAGCGGTTTAACGTATGATACGGTTAAATCACAAGATGATGAAACCGTTGATCTTAAATCTGATAAAATAAATTCATTCGTTATTCTCGCTATATTAGCTCTTATTTTACTTTATTTTTCACCCATTGGTATTGGAGGCTAAACCGCAAACTATGGCCATAAATCTTACTCTGGGGCAAAAAGAATACTTCCCAAAAATTAAAAAAATAAAATACGAAGGACAGGATTCAGATAATCCGCTCTCATTTAAATTTTATGACTCTGAAAAAGTTGTTTCTGGAAAACCTATGAAAGAACACCTCAAATTTGCAGTTGCCTATTGGCATACTTTCTGCGGCACTGGAGGCGATCCTTTTGGGCCAGGCACAAAAAGTTTCCCCTGGGAAATTCCAGGCAAACCAATGCAATCTGCATATGCAAAGCTGGATGCAGCTTTTGAATTTTTTACAAAATTAGATGTTGAATATTATTGCTTTCATGATAGAGACCTAGCTCCTGAAGGAGAAAACGTTAAAGAGTCTGTTCAGTTTCTAAAGGAATTAACAAAAGCTGCAAAAGTCAAACAGGAAGAGTCTAGTGTAAAATTATTATGGGGAACTGCAAATCTATTTTCTCATCCACGATTCATGAACGGGGCTGCTACTAATCCTGATTTTGATGTCGTCACTTTTGCAGCTTCTCAGGTAAAAGCTGCTCTGGATGCAACTATAGAATTGGGAGGATGTAATTATGTTTTTTGGGGCGGACGTGAGGGATACTCCTCTCTCTTAAATACTAAAATGAAAAAAGAATTGGATCACCTTGCTATATTTCTATCCAAAGCCCGAGACTATGGTAGAGAAAATGGATTTAAAGGTACTTTTCTGATTGAACCAAAACCTATGGAACCATCCAAACATCAATATGATTTTGATGTAGCAACAGTGGTTTCATTTCTAAAAAACTACAATTTAGAAGATGATTTTAAGATTAACATTGAAAATAATCATGCTACACTTGCTGGACACACTTTTGCTCATGAGATTCAAACTGCATATAATTTTAATGCTTTTGGAAGCTTGGACATTAATCAAGGAGATCCACATAACGGATGGGATACGGATGAATTTCTTAGCAATATTTATGACGCAATCCACATTATGTTGGTAATTTTAGAAGAAGGCGGCTTAAAAACAGGAGGAATGAATTTTGATGCAAAGACTCGTAGAAATTCTACAGATCTCGAAGACATTTTTATTGGACATATACATGCAATGGACACCCTAGCACGTGGACTTCTCATTGCAGATGAAATATTACGTAAATCAAATTATAAGGATCTAAAACAAAAGAGGTATAAAAGCTTTGATAAGGATAAGGGTTTACATTTTACAAAAAACAAGTTGGGTCTTGAAGAACTTGCAAATATTGCATCTAATATAAGTGAACCAGAAATTATTAGTGGTAAACAAGAACTTTTTGAATCTATAATAAATAAATATATCAAATAAATGAATTTTTATAATTTATATAGAATTGTTTATAAATCAACCCTATCTTTATTAATTCTTCTACTATTTTCAGGATGCAGCCAAACAAACATTAAAAGACCAAATATTCTATTAATCATAGGTGATGATCATGGTTATCCTTATTTTGGGTTTATGGGTTCAGAAATTGTTTCGACTCCAAACATGGATACACTAGCAAGAAGTGGAGCTTTATTTACCAATGGTTATGTACCTGATAACCACTGCAGGCCTGCTCTACAATCACTCATAACCGGCATAGACCCATATAATTTTAAAATACAGCGGGACTCCATAAAGCAACTTCAAAAAGAAAAACAATTCTTTATCAGAATGGATAAAGATTCAAAGGATCAATGGGAAAATAATTTTAATTATCACTCAATGAAATATTTTAATACTGTACCTACAGAGCTTAAAAAACTAGGTTATAAAAGCTTCCAATCTGGTAAATGGTGGGAGTACCATTTTGAATATGGTGGTTTTTCAGATGGTATGACAACGGGATGGGTCCGAGAAAAGAGAGATGGGCGAAATTGGTTTCAGCAATTTATGGGTGGAGAAGGGACAGATATTGGAAGAGTTACCAACCAACCTGTTTATGATTTTATAGAAAAAAATCAATCAAATCCATTTTTCATTTGGTATGCACCCCAACTGCCTCACTACCCTTTTGATGCCCCAAACAAATATAGGGAAATGTATGAAAATAAAGGATATGCAAAGTCTGCGGTTGAATATTATGCTAATTGCACATGGTTTGATGATTCAGTTGGAGAACTTATTTTACATTTAAAAAACAAGAATCTTTTTGATAATACGTTATTTATTTATGTCAATGATAACGGCTGGGAACAGGAACCTTATCAAGAATTCATCAATGATCCCATGAGATCCCATAATGGAGGAGATAAAGGAAAATTATCTATATTTGATCAATCTTTTAGGACACCAATTATTTTTTCATGGAAAAATAAAATTAAAAGTAATACTCAACTAGATGATTTAATCCATACCATTGATATCTCTGCTACAATTTTAGATTACGCAAATGTAAAAAAATCATCATCTCTTGGGCAGGGAAAATCTTTCAAAAAGGTAATCGATGGTAAGGAAAGAGGATCTAGAAAGATCATACTTGGGCAATCAAATAAAATTCGTGATGCCAGCGATCCTATGGGAAAAGATGTAGAGGCTTATTGGGGTCGTGATAAAAATTGGTTCTACAAATCCAATATAACCGATAACACAGAGGAATTATATGATGCATTAAACGACCCTAAATGTATGGTTAATATCATAGAAAACCATAAAGATGTAGCTCGTCTTTTTAATGAAAAAATAGGACACAAATACTTAGATTAAGTTTTTTTAGAACATCTATTTAATAAGATATATTTTAGTTGTAGCAACATCCCTAGAACCTGTAACTCTTAAAAAATAAAGTCCTGAAGAAAAAGTATCGAATGATAATTTTATTTGATAGTCTTTATTAGCTTCTAAACTGTGTTTGTTCTCTTTTAGTACATTCCCCTTTATATCAAATATTTGGAAGTTAGGATTTGTTTCTGCATAGGTTTGAATTAAAATAGATGTTTTTGCATTAAATGGATTGGGATAAACGCCTTTTAAAGAGAAATGTTTTGAACTAAAACTGCTGGAATAAATATTCCCCATTAAGGAACCATTTCCTTTTATCAACGTATTTCTATTATTAACATCAATATTTTTAAATATCTCATCTTGATTATCTGGCCATACTATTCTTACTGAATCAATATAATAAATGCTATCTAAACCAAAGTGAACATCAAGGGTATTTTGGCTACAATAACCATTTCCCGATGAAACAAAATTTAATTGTTTGTTGTTACCTATAAACAACTCAACTGTTGCACCAATAGCAAAAAAGTTGGACTCATTTTGTTGAAGATTTAATATAACCCAATTTCGATTTTCCGAGTCATTTCTTAGTAGATTTATAGATCCCACGTTGGAAGAATGTCCTACTAAAATAATATCTAGGTCACCATCATGATCAAAATCACTAAATGCAGATCCATACCCATTGTTATTGATGATTGCACCGCAAGTATAGTCTAACATTGAAAAATTTAAATTTCCTTGATTTATCATCAATGAATTGTATACCCCGCCAAAAGCAGTTTCATTATTATTATAAATATCAATGAAACCATCA
>CACKSF010000068.1 GCA_902602795.1 uncultured Fidelibacterota bacterium | reverse complement strand
TTGATGTACTCGAAATAATGCGTTTTGAAATTCAAGACAAACAAAAGAGTCTTAAACGTCAATTAGATGAGATCAATAATTCTATAAAAGGTGCTATTATATACAAGGAGTTTTATGGAAAAACAAAATTACTTCCAGATAAATTTTCTACTCCTCTAAGAAGAATTATATCAAAACAGAGAGAAATAAAAGAAATTGAAAAGTATAATCATCGATATGAGGAAGAGCTTAAGAGATTAAAAAATATCATTTTGAGAAAAAAGCTTGATGATGCTCAGAATAAAATGGTTGGATTTTCAAACTTTTCATTAATTAAAGACAAAATAATAGCAATATTAATTGCAGTAGTTTTGATCTTAATGGTTTTTGAATTTGCAAATACGGAACTAACTAAAGATATTTTATGGAAAATTTTTATTGTTGATTCTCTATGTTGTTTGGTGTTTCAAATTAATTTTTTTTCTGAATTATTTATGGCATCCTCAAAGCGTTGGTATCTAAAAAATCATTGGATCGATTTTATTACCTCCATTCCTATTCCTAGTTATGAAATCATGAGAGCTGGTAGAGCCATTAGGTTATTTCGTTTGTTAAGAATATTAAGATTATTAAGGGTGATTAAGTTAGTCAGACTTATATCCTTTTTTTGGAAAGGAATGGATTCTTTATCTGAAATTCTTGATGTAAAACTAATGAAAAGAACAATTATTTATAGTTTTGTTCTTCTTATTTTAGGTGCATTTATCATTAATCATATTGAGTTCAGTAACAGTGTGAATAAGAATGGTAACTACAAGGAAAGTCTATGGTGGACATTTAATGCGATAGTTACTGGAGGTTTTGCTGACATTCATAATCCTAAAACCTCCGGAGGTATGCTTTTAACCACGTTACTTGTATTTGTTGGCATGATATTAATAAGCGTTTTTACAGCTACATTAACCTCAATGATGGTTGGAGACGATAGCAATAAAACAAGTGATAATATAAAGTTTTATGTAGAAAACAGATTGAAAGATATAGAAAAGAAGATAGATAAAATAAATAAAGAGATTACATAGATATAAATCAGACTTTATGAATATTAGGAGTTACTACAATTATTATTTAGCGTTGCATGAAAATCCAAAATGCAGATTGCTACATTTCATTTGACAACTTATTACTATTATATTTTGTATTATGATAATTTATTATCAAAGGTATGTATTTTTACTTTCAGCTCAATTTATAACCTATCCTTTTGCTTGGAGCGGCCATTATTTCTTTGAAAAAACAAACCTGCAGCATTTACAAATCCGTTATACGCATAAATTTCTGATTGGATTATGTTTAAAGATGTTTTGTTGGGTCGCATTAAAATTTGGTAAGATTGCATTATAAATAATTGATTTGATAAAACTTAAAACAACATATAAATAGGCTTAAGTACTGCAATTCAATGTTAATTATGATAATGTGAAAAAAGTTGTTCGCAAAATTATTCATGTAGATATGGATGCTTTTTATGCTTCTGTGGAGCAACTAGATGATTTAGCCTTAAAAGGGAAACCGGTAGCTGTTGGAAGTGAAAGTGAAAGAGGTGTTGTAGCTGCTGCTTCATACGAAGCACGAAAGTTTGGTGTAAAGTCTGCAATGCCGTCTATTGTAGCGAAAAATAGGTGTAAAAATCTTATTTTTGTAAAACCTAGATTTCATAGATACAAAGAGATTTCAAAAAAAATTAGATATATTTTTTTTGAATACACAGATTTGGTTGAACCTTTATCTTTAGACGAAGCATTTTTGGATGTTACTGAGAATAAAAAAAATATTATTCTAGCAAGTACTATTGCAAAAGAAATTCGAACAAAAATTAAAAGACAAATTGGTTTAAACTCGTCAGCTGGTATTTCTATAAATAAGTTTGTTGCTAAGGTTGCTACGGAAATAAATAAACCTAATGGACAAAAGACAATCCATCCCAATCATGTAGATTCATTTATTGATTCATTAGAAATCGAAAAATTTTTTGGAATAGGAAAAGTAACTGCAAAAAAAATGAATGATCTTGGTGTTTTTACTGGAAAAGACTTACGTGAATTTGATCAAGTAGACCTTATTAAGCATTTTGGAAAATCAGGAAAGCATTATTTTGAAATAGTAAGAAGTATACAAAATAACCCAGTGAATCCAAAACGAATAAGGAAGTCGATTGGCGCTGAACAAACTTTCTCAAATGACTTAAAATCGGAAGGTTTTATTTTAGAAAAATTGGAGCAGATTGCTGTAGATCTAGAGGACAGAATGAAGAAGAACTCAAATAAAGGTAAAACAATCACAGTTAAAATAAAATATAGCGACTTTACTCAAGAAACTAGGAGTAAGACAATTGATAAATATATTTCAAAAAAGGAAGACTTTTTCCCAATCATTGAAAACCTTATTTTTCATAAAGGCGTGACCAAATCAGTAAGGTTATTAGGTATTTCCATAACAAATCTTTATAAAAACGATAGATTAAGTATTAGAGATTATAGCTTACAACTTAAATTTGATTTTTGATCTTATTAGAATTGTTATTTTCATAAAAAATTTTGGTAATTTGGATAATTATACTTTAACCTTGATTTGGAAATGAAACCAGATTGCAAGTTACATATTTCGAAAATTGAAAACTTGTCAATTAAAGGAATTAGTTTTAAAGAAATTTCTTTGCTGTTGGCTTCACTTTTTATAGAATATACTTGTGAAAAATAACAGTCTTTCTTTTTCGCAAATGAAAACCTAAATATAGATTATACACCAGAAAGTTATTTGCCAAGTTTTGAGGCTAAATTAAAGGGTGGCCATATTTTTTTTACATTTAAAGATCGTAATGATAATTTTGCCTATACTAATACAATATTTTGATTTTTTGACTTTTAACATGTATCTTGATTACTAAAATGTTGGCATAATAACTTTTAGTAAAATAATGTAAACTAATGCTTCAAGAAATAGTAAAATTTTTTATAAATCCTGTATTACAATTTTTTATACTAATTCTGGCTCTTATCAAACAAAAAAAGCTGAGTAAAACCCTCATAGGTTTTATTTTCTATTTTTATTTATTAAGTATTCCCTTTACAGGTGTACTGTTTTACACTTTATGGATTGTGGAGGATACTTATAATAATGATAGAATATATGACTGTGCAGTTATTTTAACTGGAGGTGTAGATAGTCAATGGTATTTAAAAGAGTCCGTAAACAACACAAACAGTTTTCAATCTCCAAATTATTTCATGTTTAACCATGCTGCAGAACGGTTTTTTAGGGGCATAGATTTAGTTATTTTAGGAAAAGTCAAAAAAATTTATTACGGGAATTTTGTTCCTCAGTCTGATTTGGGATCATTTGATACCAGTGAATTAGTAAAGCGTTTTGCATATCAGAATGGTGTACAAAAAAGCCAATTCATTATTTATGGAAATAAGGTGAAAAATACATTAGATGAGGCAACTCAGTTTAAAAATCACAATAAAGGCGAGCAATTGAATAACATTTTATTAATCACTAGCCAATCTCATATGCGGCGAGCGAATAAATTATTTATAAAACAAGGCATTCATGCTGATGTACTTTCAGTTCAAAAAATGCAACCTTTCTACAAAGAGGCATTTAAAATAAATAATTTTATCCCGAGTATTAGAGGACTGACCTTCTCAAAGAGAATTTTTTATGAGTTATTTGGATTCATTGGGTATTTTCTTTTGGGGAAATTATAATTTTTTGTGGGATTTAATCTATTTTTTTAATCTTATTTATTTAAAAAAAAAAATCATTTCATTATATTAGTTAGATGCTAACAAATAATTTCGCTTTAGTTTTATTTGTCCATTTAATTTTCACCTCAGTTATGACTGGGGTAATATGGGTAATTCAAATTGTTCATTATCCATCTTTTCATTTCGTTGAAAAGGAATTGTATACTGCTTTTCAAAAGTTCCATATGAACAGGATCTCAATAATTGTAATCCCTATTATGTTAGCTGAATTAATAACTGGTCTGTTATTGCTTTTAAATAAGAGTTCCAAAAGTTCCCTGCTGATTATATCTTTTGTTATTCTTATTTTAATTTGGGCAATAACAGGAGTCTTTTTTTCAAAGGCTCATAATAAATTAATTATTGGTTATCAGGAATTGGTAGTTAATCAACTTGTTGTTATGAATTGGATTCGAACTTTATTATGGACTCTTAGATTACTTTTGCTGATATTTTTCATACATCTACATTTAAATAAATGAAGTACATTGAGAAAAGATTAATGCATTTCTTAGGATTTTAGGTTTAATAATTTTTGGATATTTGTCGAGTGAGAAAGT
>CACKSF010000067.1 GCA_902602795.1 uncultured Fidelibacterota bacterium | reverse complement strand
CCGAATCTACACCAATTGGAGGAGTCGCATTTGTCTCCATCCAACCAACATAGAAACTACCATCTGCAATTACGATATCTTCATTACTTAAAGAAACTGGAGTCCAAACTCCGCCAGCAAATTGAACGGGAATATTTTCTACTAGCACTGTTCCAGGCATACCGTCATCCCCATCATCATCCCATACATTAACAAATCCTACTCCATTGGAAGAACCAACACAATAGAAACTAGCTCGATATAGATCTACAGGATATGACCCAGGTGTAAACTTCACGCAGAGAGTATTAAACTCTCCTGAATTAATACTGGTCTCATCAGTACCGTCATCATAAACTATCTCATATATAGTCTGAGCTTCCGGAGTGGCGCAAGCTGGTCCAGCGGGATTGCCCTCATCTCCTGAATAGACAGATGTAACCTCATAACAATACTCATTTCCATTTTGGACTGTATTATCAGTATACATATTATCCTCTAGTAACCCACCATTAAACATAAGATTGAAATCACTTCCATTTACAGACCTGTACACATTGAAAACAGGCGTTCCACCTCCAACGGTAGTTACATTTGCATTCAAACCAAACTCACCATCAGTTAACGTATAATCATTTGCTACTTGTGTCCACGGTTCCCATCCACCAAGATTAGCCCACGAATTTTGGCCTGGAGCATTATCTGCATCAATAGCCATTCCAATTGTCAAACTAACTTCAATGGCAAGAACAAAATCTCCTGGAAAATCCCAACCAAGATCAAACACATTCCACTGACCCTCTTCGAGTGTTATGGGAAGAGTGTAAAGAGCTGAAGCTTCAGGAAGTCCTGCAGTCACAGCAAAACCAGATAAGGTTGTAGGTCCACTTAAACCTGTTTCGCCCCAAACAGCACATGAGTTAGCAACAGAAGCTTCTGCTCCATAAGGCATATCAAAATAATTACCCATAACAGCGGTTCCAGAGGACATATATATCGCATCTTCAAAGGTACCATCTACATAAGTTATTTCATCATTATCATAGCTTCCTCCAGCAGGCATGTCCCACGAAACTTCTACCTGGTTATCCAGACCTAAAGCAGTAAGGTTTGTTACTTCTGGAACATCATTGTAACTAACCTTCCAAATATGCAAATCATCAATAAACAACCCGGTTCCATTACCTCCATCATCATTATCGTCCATCCTAGCTGTAAAACGAACCCGAATATCGTCTCCTGCATACTCAGAAATATCTAACTGTGCATTGCCATTAAATGGACCTCCAACCGGATATTCTTCCCATCCCAGTGAACCCGGTCTAGAAATGTCACCATAATCGTAAAAATACTGTTCCCAGGCAAATTCTAATCCATTCATTGGAACCATACTTACTTCATCATCTGCATTGTCACTAAAAACAACATTCCCACTCCCATCAGTGACCTGGATATTATCAATTTTAAAACCTGTTATTGTAGCATCATCGGGAGTAGAGTACGAGGGATCCGATCCAAATGCAAATTGTACTATAACTTCCTGACCCTCATATAAACTTAAATCAAAATTTACTTCATGCCAATCAGCTTGCCCGCCCCAACCTGCAGCCACCTGCTCTAAAGATCCACCACAATCATATTCAGATTCATTATAAATCCATCCGTAACCATAATTAAAGTCGTAAGGGTCATCACCATTTAAAAGAAACCAAGTAGCACCTCCATCATTTGAAATACGAACATTTGCAGCATCCCAACCATCTGTACAAGTTCCTCCTACAACAGCACCATTAGGGTCTTCAATCCCCCATTGCATCATAGCCGAAAGATTTCCTCCTGTAGGAACAGTCATAGTAGGAGATTGCAGAACTTGAACCCAAGCATCTAAATAACCACCTACACTTGGATCTGCACACCACCAGCTCTGCCCATCATAAGCACCAGTCTCTGACTGAGAAAAATACACTGGAACGTCGCTAACATTAGCAATATCTACCCAATAGTAGTCTTCCAAAAGATTGTCACCTGCACCATCAAAATCAGGTAAATCAGCCCACAAGGCAAAATTCATCTTTAAAATTTCATTTTCCCCACCCAATTGAGGCACAGAAACAATTGGCGATACAATACTTGAAAGTAAATTAAAATTATCATCATCTACATGAAAGCTATGGGTTGGACTATAGCTAGTTTCTTCTGTTAATTCCCATCCAGGTTCAACTGTCCAATCGGAAAGGTCTCCTTCAAAATCCTGCAACCATACGGTAGAGGTATCATCACGTGCACTACGAGAGCCTTCAAAGCCAGTTTGACTGTTAGAAGTACCGCCACTAAGAGAAATATAGTTTCCAGATTGTTGATTTGGATTTTGAATTTTATACTTGACATTTTTTGAAAATGCTAGGTTTAAAATAAATACTAGGCATATGCTAAAGCGCATGGAAAATCTCCTTATTATGTTTACTTAAAACGATAAAGTGGGGCCTTGCACTTACAAAGCCCCACTTCTCATTTAATTAATAACTAAGTTTATAAATTTATTTCATTAAAGCTAATTTGCGAGTCTTTGTGTGACCATTCAAAGTCAAACTATAAAAATAAACTCCACTCGATAAATTAGCACCATCTAAAGTAAACTCATGAGATCCTGCATCATGATATTTATTTATCAAGGATTTTATTTTAGCACCACGAATATCAAATAAATCTAGAACAACATCTCCAGAACGATTTAAGTTAAATTCAATCTGGGTTTTTGGATTAAATGGATTCGGATAATTTTGCTCTAAAGAAAAATTATTGGGACTGATATTTTCATCACCTAAAGCAACAGTGCCTCCACTACCAGCATCGTTACTATAAATCCCAACATACACGCGATTCATAAAATCTTCATAACCCGTCGCAGGTGGATATGTTTCTGTATAGAAATCAGGCATCTGATAAAAAACAGCTACCTCATCATCCGTAGCAGTAGAAGCAAGATGAACACTAACTTCTAAATTCTTATCAGGATAAATTCCTCCAGGTGAATTTGTCACATTCTCCAGGTCAGTCCAGGTTTTACCTAAATCCGTTGATTTCCTCATATAAATATCAATATCAGTTGGGAGAGTACTAAACTCAGGATCAGCTGGATTATCAACAAAACCTGAGCCCTTAAAACTTCCATACCACATCACTTCACTACCATCTTCGGTACTCATAGTAATTTCAGGATACATGTAATACCATGGACCGTACCCATCCAATGAATTAATAAAGAAAATATCAGACACATCCCAATCAGCATCATTATTATAGTCATAGTTACTTAATACATCAACAGACCAATTGTCTGGATCATCCATAGGATCAGGATTATAGAAATAATAATGACCACTAGAATTGTAAGGCCATTGCTCGGTAGAGTCAGCTATCCCATCGCCATCGTTATCATCACATCCATGCCCAGCAGCATAAAGAGTGTCATGACATACAATAGGATTAGCCATAGTAACAAAATGCAGGCCACCATCAGCGTCGGTTCGCACATCCATATTATACCACATCCAAAGTCCTGGAGTTAGTACAAGAGGCGGAAGACCAGTGTAATAAACACTATCTCCACATATCAAAGCATCTGGTATCGTATCGCCCGACTCCTCGTCGATTGAATCACAAAGTGACCCTGGATAATATAAATTGGTTTCATACAATTCACCAATATTATCCTCAGAATACATCGTCCATAAAGAATCAGAAAGCTCCATCAAGACATCATCAGATATGAAACCATATCCAGAATTTTTATATCCACCATCGTTTGTCCAAGTTTCTCCGTAATCCTCTGTCTTCTTAAAAAACATAGTGTGCATTCTTGGCTCTCCATTTCCTGGATCTTCAGCAGTTGCAGTCTGCACAAGATAACCAACACCATCTTCATTAATGTGAAAATCGGGAGAAGAAGTATACCCTCCTCCTTCGGCCCACAAAAATCCTCCATCGTCATCTACATCTCCATCTCCAACCAAAACATAAGGATCGTTCATCAGAAAATATCCATTTGCATGAAAGTTACTTGTTATCCAATAATAATTTGAGGGAGTATCGTTCCATCCATCATACAGAGCAGTGAAAAGAGGGGTTCCTCCACCTGAATTTACATTAGCATTTCCTGTCCAAAGATCCGCTGGATCACAAGGCACTGTACCGCATCCATTATTTGAAGGAAATGGGTTAACCCAAGCAGAGAACTCACCAACGCCTTCAGAGTCGTATGTATACAATGGAAAACCTCCATATTGACCGCCACCTTGGTCAATATTTGTATACTCATTCCATATTGCAGTTGGATTACCACCCGGAGCAAAGCCCGCACTTGGATATCTTCCTTGAGGTGTGCCCGTTGCTGTAGGAAGATTAGGTTCTTCTTCACCAGTTGGGTACCTTGAATTTAAAGCTTGTTCTGTAAACCACTCTTCTCCATCCTCAGATTGAGAGGAACCAATGTAACCCGCAGTGACATCAAGTCCTTGGAACTGCCTGTAAACCGCAACATACCCCTCATCCATCGCATGAGCCAAAGGATTAGGTGTAGGATTATAAGGGCCATACCCATTCAAAGATGAATCTATTAGAGAAGAGGACCATCCCGATTCTCTGTTCGAATAACGAACAGTTGGTCCATATCTATGGTTTGGTCCTAAGGTATTATTGTTATAAATAGGCTCATCAAGCCTAGGAAGCTTTGTTGTTTTAGAAAGTTGTCTCTTTTTTCCTTTTTTTGCGTCTGCAGCATACATAGGAGCTACAAATAGAAGAGAAATTAAAATAGTAACGTATTTTTTCATACAGATCTCCATATCATAGATTATCAATAACTATAAAAGTTTAAAAGGTATGTAGGCA
>CACKSF010000066.1 GCA_902602795.1 uncultured Fidelibacterota bacterium | reverse complement strand
TGTTTATAGAAATCTTAGTCATTTGCACCAAAATGGTGTAATAAAAGCTTTTCAGGATGATTCCATTACAAGATACGATGGGAACACTAAATTTCATCATCATTTAAAATGTTTTGAATGTGGTGATATACAAGATATCGATCTTCATGACTTAAATTTGAAGAAGCAGATAAAATCAAAGTTTGATTTCGAACCAATTGAAATTGAAATCACAATTTTTGGTAAATGTAAAAAACACATATAATACAAAATAAAAGGAGAACAATATGGCATTAGTAGATAAGAAGGTAAAAGACTTTAGTCTAACTGCCTTCAAAGCAGGTGAGGAAGACTTTTTTCAGGTTTCTAGAAAGGATATTGAAGGAAAATGGTCTGTTTTCTTTTTTTACCCTGCTGATTTTACTTTTGTTTGCCCTACAGAATTAGGAGACTTGGCAGATAATTATGAACATTTTCAAAACTTGGGAGTTGATGTGTATGCAGTTAGTACTGATTCGCATTGGACACACAAGGCTTTTCACAAATCTTCAGACGTAGTTAGTAAAGTACAATATGCTATGTTAGCTGATGACCAGTTTAAGCTTTCGAAACAGTTCAAAGTACTTCGCAGAGGTGAGGGACGTGCAGATAGAGGAACTTTCATTGTCGACCCCAAATGCGTCATTCAAGCATATGAAATTACTGCAGAAGGAATCGGAAGAGACGCTAGTGATCTATTAAGAAAAGTTAAAGCTGCACAATATGTATACAATAACCCTGATGAAGTATGCCCTGCTAAATGGCAAGAAGGTGAAGATACTTTGACTCCATCATTAGACCTTTCAGGAAAAATATAAATGGAGCTTAAGACTGATTTACTAAAATCTGTCAAAGGTTATTTTACCCTTTTGGAGAATGAGATTGATATCATTCTCCATAAGGGTGATCATCCAAAACGAGAAAGCATTAAGTCCTTTCTTAAGAAAATCGTTTCACTTTCAGATAAATTGACATTTAAAGAAGCCTCAATTGCCAATGCAGATACTCCATTAACTTTTTCAATTTCAGAAAAAGGTAAAAAAGCAGGCATATTTTTTTCTGGTACGCCTGGTGGGCATGAATTTAATTCATTCATCTTAGCTATTTTAAATTCTGGTGGTCATGATCTTAAAATTGATGAAACCATAATTGATCAGGTTAAATCAATTCAATCTGATCTCAAGTTTCAAATTTACATAAGTTTGGATTGTCAAATTTGCCCAGACGTTGTTCAGTCATTAAACAAGTTGGCTATTATAAATAACAAGATTAGCTGCGAGACAATAGATGGAGGAGCTTTTCAAGATACCGTAAAAGACTTAGGTATTCAAGCTGTGCCTACAGTATTTCTAAATGGCAAGCCATTTTCTTCAGGGAAAACTAATATTCCCAAGATCATCAAGAAATTAGAGGAATCTAACCTATTGGATTTTAAGAAAGAGACGTTAAATCCGACTCTTTTCGATAGCATAGTGATTGGTGGAGGTCCTGCGGGTATTAGCTCCGCTGTATATCTAGCTAGGAAGGGTCTAAGGGTTGTATTAGTTGCGGAAACTATTGGTGGACAAGTTAAAGAAACACTAGGTATAGAAAATCTTATTTCAGTAATTCAAACCACAGGTGAAAAACTTACTTCAGACTTACATAGTCATCTTCTTGATTACGAGGTTAAGATCAAAGATAATATGATTGTTGAAAAAATTGTCAATAAATCTTATAAAAACGTACACTTATCTTCTGGTGAAATTTTACAATCAAAAACAGTTATTCTCGCTACAGGTGCAAGGTGGCGTGAACTAAATATTCCCGGCGAAAGAGAAAACTTAGGTAAGGGGGTTGCATATTGTCCGCATTGTGATGGCCCCTTTTTCAAAAATAAAGAAGTAGCAGTTGTTGGAGGGGGTAATTCTGGAGTTGAAGCTGCATTAGATTTATCTGGTATTGCTAAAAAAGTATCATTAATTGAATTTATGCCAGATCTTAAAGCAGATCAAATTTTAGTGGATAAAGTTAAAAATTCAGATAATATTGAAATTTTTACAAATACAAAATCAAAGGAAGTAGTTTCTGAATCTGGTCAGGTAAATGGTCTTTTGTGCGAGAAAAGAGAAAATAGTAAGGAATTTCTTATTCCTCTAGAAGGTATTTTTGTGCAAATAGGACTAATACCCAATAGCAGTTTTGTAAAAAATCTTGTCAAAACAACCTCTTATGGCGAAATAATTATTGATGAAAGTGGTAGGACATCTATTGAGGGAATTTTTGCATGTGGTGATGTAACAACCATCCCGTATAAACAAATAGTTATTTCAATGGGAGAAGGAGCCAAAACTGCTTTAACTGTCGCAGATTATCTCATGAAGGATTATGCTGAAGTAGCAGCGTAAAAAGTACTTCACCTAAATCACAATTGAACGAAAAAATAATATAATAAAATCCCGAATAAATTACTTTAGTTGGATAGTTGTATGATAAAATCTGTTTTTAGGGGTATGAAGACGTCTGATGGAGCAGGAGTTAGCCTAACAAGGATTATTGGAAGTCCTGATATAAATATGCTAGACCCCTTTTTACTTCTGGATGAATTTGGGAGTGATAATCCAAATGATTACATAGGAGGGTTTCCCCCTCACCCACATCGCGGTTTTGAAACTATTACCTATATGATTAATGGAAACTTTAAGCATAAAGATAGTGTGGGTAATGAAGGATATCTCACGGATGGAGGAGTACAGTGGATGACTGCAGGCAGAGGAGTCGTTCACAGTGAAATGCCTGAACAAAAAGAAGGACTGGTTAGAGGGTTTCAATTATGGTTGAATCTACCTAAAAGCAAAAAGATGATTGATCCTTATTATAATGATATTCAAGCTAAGGAAATTCCTTTAGTTAATATTGAAGGTGGAGTAGTTAAAGTCATTTGTGGTGAATTTAGAGGGGTTTCTGGACCTGGAAAACCTCATACTGGTGTGAAATATTTAGATGTTCAAAAAGAGAAAAAGGGTACATTTTCATTACCTATTGAAAAACTTTGGAATAGCTTCATCTATATATATGAGGGTGCTATTAGATCTGGCTTACCTATTAAAAAGGGATCATTAGGTATATTGGATACAAGTGATGCTTTTGAGTGTGAAGTTATGGAAGAGAATACCAGGTTCCTTATGATATCTGGAGAACCAATTGGAGAGCCTGTAGCAAGGGGCGGTCCATTTGTAATGAATACTAGAGCCGAGATTATTCAAGCATTTGAAGATTATCAATCAGGTAAGCTTGGGTGAGAACATAAAAATTTATTTTTTAGTAAAAATTGTTTGGTTTAATATCCTGCTTTTTTTTAGGAAACTACTATATTTTATTAATATGATTTTTAGTTATAAAATCGATATCACAAGCTAATTTCTCAGCTAGATTTAAATTAATTTTAACGTTCCTCTAAAATAGAGTTATTATATTTAAATGAACACCAGCATTATATTATTCATAATATGCTTATGAAACAATCTGCAGAAATATTCCCATTAGGAATGGACAGGTTTTATCTGTTTTGTATTTTTTTAATAAATCATATCGCGTTTTTGAAGGTCCAATAAATTTGCCGTAAGTTAAAGATTTTACACATTCATTGATTGTAGGGGGTGAAACAACTAACATTTTACTCCCTTCCAAAATATAAGCAAATCTTTTAGTCGTTGTTTTCTTTAGAAGGATTTTTGACTATCCCTTTTATCGATCCGTGATTTATTCAATATTTTTAAATAGTACCTTCTATCTTTTTTTACGCACCTATGTGTTTTTCAAGAAATTTTTCCATTTCTCTATAAAAATCAAACTGGTTTTCTTCATTGTAAAATCCATGTCCTTCGTCATCTTTTACCATGTATGGGACGTCAATACCAGCATTTTTTAGTGCTTCTACTATTTGGTCAGATTCTGATTTTACGACTCTAGGATCATTCGCTCCTTGGGCGATAAATAAAGGAGCTTTGATTTTATCAATATGCAAAAGTGGTGATGCCGAAGCAAGTAGTTCTTTATCTTTTTCAGGATGCCCAACCATTTCATAAAGCATTGTTCTATATAACTCCCAGTAGGGTGGAATACTCTCCATAAAAGTAAATAAGCTTGATACTCCAACATAATCGACTCCGCATGCATACAACTCAGGTGTGAATGCTAGACCTGCCAGCGTTGCATAGCCACCATAGGAAGCACCATAAATAGCTATACGTTCAGGGTCTGCAATTCCCTTGCTTATCAACCATTGTACTCCATCAGTTATATCATCTTGCATGGATTTACCCCATTCTTTGAAACTTATTTCCCAAAACTTTCTTCCATACCCGGTGCTACCTCGAAAATTCATTTGAAATACCGCATAGCCTCGATTCGCCAAAAATTGAATTTCGGGTCTATATCCCCAGGTATCTCTAGCCCAGGGGCCACCATGAGGATTGACCACAACCGGTAAGATTTTTCCATTACTCCCTTTGGGTAGTGTAAGGTAACCATGTATGGTTAAGCCATCTCTGGATTTGTACGTTATAGGCTTCATTCCTGCCATGTGATCTTCATTTAACCACGGGCTAATTTTTCCTAGTTCAGTGAGCTTGTCATTTTCCACATTATAATAGTAATATGTTCCTCTAGACTTATCGCTATAAGTAACAACAACCGCTTTAGTCTCATCTTTTGAAAAACTAGTAATCCCTACTTCATATCTTGGCAGTTTTTTTTCAAGTTTGTTTTGGATGTTTTCTCTCCATGAATCAAAGAACTCTACATCTCTTTTTGCTAAAGTATAATTCACTCCAGTTAGTACTTTTCGTTTCTTTGAGTACATTAAACCACTAACATCAACCTCGTCATGCTCAAAAATTAATTTACCTTCTTTTGATTCAGTTACGTCAAATTCAAAGATAGCTGTTTTATCTCTTCCTCTATTTGAAGCAACGTATAA
>CACKSF010000065.1 GCA_902602795.1 uncultured Fidelibacterota bacterium | reverse complement strand
CAACAAATTGTTCTCCCACATAATCTTCAATACAAGATGGATATGGGGGACTGAGTTGGTTATTGGATAAAGAAGGGGAACCATCCCCCTGGTTACAAATCTCGTTAGGGATAATACCTGAGAGTTGATTATTGTCTAAGAACAAAAAATTCAGATTGTTCAGATTCCCAATTTCTGATGGAATTTCTCCTTTGAGTTGATTATCATCTAATCTCAAAGAAGTCAATTTGGTAAGATTACCTATCTCTGGTGGGATTGTACCTATGAGTTGGTTATTATGTAAATCCAAAAAAGTTAGATTGGTCAGATTACCTATCTCTGGTGGGATCTCTCCTGTGAGTCCACTATTTAACAAATATAATTCAGTAGTATTCTCTATTGAATAATCCACTCCCCACAAATTAACTGAAGGGTCAAATAAGTCGTCACAACCCCAATAAATCAGAAATAATATAGATAATAATGGATAGAGTTTTTTCATTTCAAACAAAATTTACATATTCCAATAAAGTTTAAAAATTTCTAAATAGATTTCTAAATGGATTTGTGATTATCGTAATTAAGTTAAAGGGAGAGTTTAAATCTTTTAACTATAAAATTATGAACAGATAAGTTCATTTTTCACAAGTACCCCGGACAGGATTCGAACCTGTGACCCTCTGCTTAGAAGGCAGATGCTCTATCCAGCTGAGCTACCGGGGCATTATATTATAATATTATTAAAATCTATGATTTAAAATTAAATTGTTAAAACTTGTAAAAACATAATAAATAATTAGTAAATATTAATCTTTTTTAGTGAGCTTTTTTATCATCAAAAACCAAGGTAAAGCAAGTTTTTTTATTTAAATCATTAGAATACTTAAAAAAAATTGTTGTCTTTAATTAAAAGTTTGATCTTTTGTAGAGGATAAATCACTTGACATAAAGGTCTCATGTGTTGTACAATTGCTTATTATTGAGATAGAGTTTACCCTCTATCCACTACCAAAAAACCAATCAAAATTAAAATGGAGGTTTCAATGGCTGAAGTAGTTGCTAGTACAGGAGTATCTAAAGACAAAGGATACTTATACTATTTAGGTAAAGATGGGAATGTGTGGCGTTCTCAAATGGCCCGAGCTGGAAAAGGTGGAGGCAATGCAGAAAAAGTCGCTGATGCGGGTGTAACACGCGAGTCTGGATATCTTTACTTTATTGATAAAAATGGTAATGTAGCTCGTTCGCCGATGGCAAGAGGTCGGAAATAGTTTTATTATCTCATTTTCTAAAAAGGCTCTCTTTTTAGGGAGCCTTTTTATTTAAAGAATATTTTGTTAATATTTTTGAAATTTTTATATAATATATAGTGTATAATCCGAGGCATTAATTTCTCCTTTTAAAAAGAATATTATGAAAAAAATTATAACATATTGCTTACTAATTGTCACAACAGTTCCAGTTGTTGCTGATGACGGGTTGCAGCTCTTTGGCTCTAAGAGAGGCGCTGAAAAAGAGCAAGCAGACAAGAAAAGCAGCTTCAATCAAGACGGTGAAGTAAAACAAGATTTTTCCTCATCAGAGGTTTCTTCTAGAAAAAATATAGAATCTGTGATTCCTGTAAAACGAATCCCTGGAGGATGGGTATTTAGAGATGAATTATTGGCACCCTGGGAGTCCAACCTACCAGCAGTGTTATCAATCATACCAGATACTACAGTGGAGGTTGTATATCATGATGACAATAGAACTACTAGAGAAGGTTTTGTTTTACCTATTAAAAGAGCATCTGTTGAGTTCCAATATACATCAAGATTAACTCATGAACTTATTATGTTAGATTTTGTTAATGTAGATTTTATTTACAGCACTACAAATAATAATGATTCACATTTCATACTTGAAGGTATTGTAAAAAAAATCAAGTTAAAAGATACTGGATTTCCTCAGTTAGCCTCTTCGGACATAATAAAGCATAAAGTGTTAATGGAGTACGGTACTCCAAAAGAGTTTGATGGTGTCTGGCATATATATCAAGATGTTAATTCTACATATAAGGTTAGAGAATTAGATGAACGCAACTTAAAAGTAGAATTAAAGAGTTTAAAGGTTGTTGATAAATTAGAAAAAGCTATTGATGATACTTATTCTAAACAAGGTATTGAATACAAAAAACGTTTAATGGTGCAAGGGATTGATATTTAAGTTTGACTTCCCTAGTTATAATTTTTAAAAAGAGGCCATCCGGCCTTTTTTTGTTTTTTCTACTTTTACCATTTTTAAAGTCACAAAATTCCGAAGATACTGTAGTTTCAAAGATAATAATTGAAGGTAATAATAAGACAAAAGATTTTATTATACTTCGCGAAATTTATCACCCTTTGCATGAGCTTGTTGATACAGTTAAAATTCTTGATGATAAAAACCGTATACAAAATCTAGGTATATTTAGTGAAGTAAGTTCGGAATTGCTTCCATTAGATGATGGTACTTTAGTTTTAAAGTATACAGTAAGAGAATCAATCCAAAAAACTCCACCAACGATTTTCCCTACTTATAATGAAAGTAAAGGTTGGTCTTTAAATGCTTTATGGGTTTTTAATAATTTTAGAGGTCAAAATCAGCTATTAGCTTTATCTGGAAGTGTTGGTGGAGAGGATACTTATGGAATAAGCTTTAAAGATCCTTGGATATTGAATGACCATATTTCTCTTTCAGTAAATATCATGAGTATTTTATATAAAAATAGATTTTTGAATTCTGATATCGAATCAAAAAGCATAAAAATTGGAGTAGGAAAGTGGTTTCGAGATCAAATAAAAACCGAAATATCTCTAGCTTCAGAATCTAAATTTTTCAAAACTAAACAAGAATTTGTGCCGTATAAATATTTTTATATTTATTCAAATATAAGATATGATACGCGAGATATCTTTTGGAATCCTGGTAAAGGATTACTTCTATCAAGTTCATTTGAATATTTGAAAGGATACGATTTTAAAACATTTCACACGCTAATTTGGAATCAATCGCTATCTTTTTATATAAATTTAAATAATATACAAAAAAATTCTGTTTTAGCATTAAATGGAGTAATAAAAAAAAAATTTGGATATAAAGATAGATTTTTTCAGGACTACATAGGCAGTTCAAACACGATTAGAGGGTGGGTATTGCCTGATTCCACAACATATAGTGCAGAACCATTTAGGTTTGGACATGAATATTTACAAACTTCAATTGAATATAGATATGAAATTATACCTAAGTATGTTACTTCCATTGGTATAGAATCTGGATTAGGTATCGTTTGTTATACAGATGCTGGTTTTATAATTGAAAATGGGTATCTAAACCGCTCAGATCCTATTTTATTTGGCTCAGGAATTGGGATTAGAATTCCTTTCCCAATTGTAGGAGTCTTGAGATTTGATTTTGGATTAGGTATAATTGATAATAAAATAAAATCGAAAACTTTTCATTTTGGAATTGGACAAAAATTTTAGTGGAACAAAGTTAATATTTTAGGGTAATGGATTTTTTGCTGGCGCTAGAAGGCCTCCAGAGATGATAGTCTTTAATCCATCTTCAACGCTCATGCCCGTTTTAACTGAATCAGCTTGAGGGATAAGTAAAAAGAATCCAGAAGTAGGGTTTGGAGTTGTTGGGACAAAAACATGATAATATGGAACACCTTGTTGACTAGTTGATTCTCCACTTATAAAAGCCATTGTCCAGATCCCTCTTCTTGGGTATTGAATATAAATTGCACCCTTAAAAGTATCTTTAGATCCTTTAGTGAAAGTATCAGTAATTTGCTTAAGTGTGGTATATATAATATTTACTACGGGAACTTTTTTTACAACTTTTTCTCCAAAATTAAATATTTTTTTCCCTAAAAAATTTGTAACTAATACACCAAGGATATATATTAAGATAACGGTTAGAATAATTCCTAATCCTGGAATATCTGCACCAAAATTTTTTAATATTGGGCGTGAAGTCTCTTCAAGAGACACAAACAAAAACCTCACAACAATAAATGTTAAATAAAGAGGAAGCAATGTTGCTAATCCAGCAAATAATTTTGATCTAAGGTTCTGTGTAATTGAGTTCATAGTTATAAAATTTAACTTTTAAAATTCTTTAATAAAAGTTGACTGTTTTATTTTCAAGCGATAATAAGTATTTCTTATTGATATACCCTTCTCTATAGTCTCCTATTTCCCCAGATGATTTAATTACTCTGTGGCACGTTATAATGATAGGCAGAGGATTTCTTGCATTAGCATTTGCAACTGATCTATATGCATTTTTATTTTTTAATATTATCGCAATTTCTTTTTAGGGTTTTACTTTTCTAAATCTTATAATAGAAACTTCTTCGAATACTTTTTTGGAGGACCATGTGGTATCAAGAATATAGTTAATTGTAAAAAATCTTCGATTATAAAAAAAATATTCATCAAGTTGCTCGAATGCTTTTTCTAAAATAAGGTTCTTTCTATTGAATGAAGAGCTATTAATCCGGTTAGTGTGTTTACCATTAAAACTAATTTTTATTAAGTATTCTAAATTTGCTTCTAGTAATAGTTCACCAATAGGCGTTTCATGAATGAAATAGTAATTCATGTAGAATTAGATTATCTAACAATCTTAACATTTGTTTTTAGAATCTGAGCTAGGAATAAAAGGGTTAGTGACTATTTTAAAATAGATAGTATTCCGGATAAAATTAATTTTTGTCCATATATATTACTACAGGGCTTGCAACAAAAATACTGGAATAAGTTCCTACGAGTACTCCAATAATCATCGCAAATGAGAAAGTATGTAAAACTTCACCACCAAATATGAAAAGAATAAGGACAACAAAAAAAGTAGTAAGAGATGTTACAATTGTCCTGCTCAATGAATCATTAACACTTTGATTAATTACGGATGTTAGTTTGGATTTTTTTAGTAGAGTTGCATTTTCACGAACTCGGTCAAAAATTACGATAGTGTCATTTAGAGAATACCCGACAATCGTTAGAAAAGCAGCTATAACCGCCAGAGATATCTCATATCCAAAAAGGGAAAAAATACCAAGTGTGACTAGGACATCATGGCTTAACGCCGCTATTGCTCCTACTGCATATTTTAATTCAAACCTAATTGTGATGTATACTAAAATCAATAGAAGAGCGCTAATAATAGCCATAATAGCATCACCTCTTAATTCTGCTCCGATTTTT
>CACKSF010000064.1 GCA_902602795.1 uncultured Fidelibacterota bacterium | reverse complement strand
AATAAACGAGGCTACAAAAAAACCATATGGCAACCTTGTCAAAAGCAATGTTCATTCCATAAAAAGGGAGACTCGTTTAAAAGGGTTTGATAACTTTCTGGAAGCACCGTTCTTCCAAAAAAACTATAATCCGGCTGATTATGATTTGATTTTAGAGGATATGGAAAAATTTATTATTCCGATGTCGGAAAAAGTATCTGAACCTATTGGTTCTATGGGAGATGATACTCCCTTAGCATTTCTTTCGTCCTTTAATAGGAAATTCTATGATTTTTTTAAGCAACAATTCGCGCAAGTTACCAATCCTCCGATTGACTCCTTAAGGGAAAAATCCGTTATGAGCCTATTGAAATACTTAGGTTCTGAAAATAATTTATTAAATAATGTTCCAACGCATAAAACCGCAATAAAAATTTCCAGCCCGATACTTTCTCCTGATGAAATACTAGAGTTAAATAAGCATAAAGGCTGGTTCCCTAACAAGGTTATAAATTGCTTATTAGGTATAGATGAAGCATTAGATGAAAAAATTAGGAACATCAACACTATTGCAGAAGAATATGTGACCAAAGGAAATAAGATAATTTTTTTATCAGATGTAAAAATAATTGATAGGCACTTTGCTATCCCAATGCCTTTAATAGTTTCAGCATTGCACAACCATTTGGTTGAGAAAAAACTTCGAAGTAAAGTTTCTATTATTTGTGTTTCAGGTGATGCAATCCAAGACCATCACTTCGCAGTCTTAACTGCACTTGGTGCGAGTGCTGTATATCCAGTAGGTGCTTATACGATAATCTTTAAGCAATATTCAAAAAATAACTATCAAGAAAAAATGGTTAACTACAGACATTCAATTGAAAAAGGATTACTAAAAATAATGTCAAAAATGGGCATATCTACTTTTACAAGTTATCATGGGAGTATGCTTTTACATTCAATAGGTTTAGGTGAAAGATTATCCAAAGAATATTTTCCTTCATTGCCTAGTCCTTTAGGTGGAATAGAAATAGATTATATTGAAGATACCATTAAAAAAAGGCAACAGGTGGCTAGTGATGAAAAAGATAGTTCTTTAAAAGAGTCTGGATTATTTCGGTACAGAAAATTTGGAGAACTACATGGTTATAGACCGTCTAAGTTTAAAGAAATACATTATTTAGCCACCAGGAAGCATAAATTATTTAAATCTCCAAAAAGCAATAAACTTATTTACATCAGAGATTTATTTGAGATAAAAAAAAATAAATATCCTTTAGATGTAAAATTAGTAGAAGATGTAATCCCAATTTTAAAACGATTTGGATCTGGGGGTGTATCTTTCGGAGCAATTTCGGAAAAATCTCATCGGGAATTAGCAAGGGGATTTGCTCTAGTAGGCGCTCGAAGTAACACTGGTGAAGGAGGAGAGGTAAGTGATAGGTACAGTATTTCAAATCCCGACAAATTGACCAATTCACATGTTAAACAAATCGCTAGTGGCAGATTTGGAGTAAACAGTGAATATCTATCGACTGCTAAAGAAATACAAATTAAAATTGCTCAAGGAGCTAAACCAGGTGAAGGTGGCCAGCTTCCTGGATTTAAAGTTTCTGGTATAATTGCTTCTACTAGGTCGTCGGCAACCGGCATAACACTAATTAGTCCACCTCCACATCATGATATCTACAGTATAGAAGATATAAAACAATTAATATATGATTTAAAAGACGTAAATCCCAGATCGAATGTTTCCGTGAAACTTGTCTCACAACCAGGAATTGGAATTGTCGCTACTGGTATTGTCAAAGCTGGGGCTAATATAATTTTGATATCAGGAGCAGATGGTGGTACAGGTGCGAGCCCATTAGGGTCGCAGAAGCACACTGGATTCCCTTGGGAGTATGGATTAGCCGAAACCCATCAGGCTTTACATTTCAATGGTTTAAGAGAATACGTAACATTAAGAGTTGATGGAGGAATTAAAAATGCAAAAGATATTATCATTGCTGCAATTCTAGGTGCTGAAGAATATGATTTTGGAACTTCTGGGTTAGTTGCCCTTGGGTGTGTAATGGCTCGCCAATGTCATCTTAATACTTGTCCAGTAGGTATTGCTACAACAGATGAGAAATATGAAAAAAGATTTAAAGGAAAGGGTGAGAATGTTGCCAATTATTTAGCAGAAGTTGCAAAGTCTGTTAGAAAAGATCTTGCAACGATCGGATTTACAAAATTACACGATATCATAGGAAAAACTAATTTATTAAAAATTAATGCTTCGTTTAAAGGTATGATAAAAAAAAGAAATATATCCCTGGAAGGACTAATTAATAAAAAAACTAAAAAAGGATTGCCCCTGAAGTCCCATATGAAATTAAGGTTTTCAAATCTCAGGAGAGAAAAGTCCATAGATGAAATTATGATTGAAGAAATGCGACAAGAAATCATTACACAGAATTATGCAGTGTTAGATAAGAAAGTTCGAAATACTGATAGAGCTATCGGTGCCAGAATTTCTGGAGAATTATCCTACTTATTTGGACACAACAATTTCAAAGGTAATATTCAGCTTCGTCTAAATGGAACTGCAGGACAAAGCTTTGGAGCCTTTCTAAGTAAAGGTATTGAATTAAGACTAAAAGGATTGGCAAATGATTACATTGGAAAAAGTATGTCCGCAGGGCTTATATCAATTAGGATGTCTAAAAATATTCAAAAACAAAAAAGTAATAATACGTTAATTGGAAATGTTGCTCTTTACGGTGCAACCGGTGGAGAATTATATGTAGCAGGATCGGCCGCAGAGAGATTTGCTGTTAGAAATAGTGGAGCTTCTGCAGTTGTTGAAGGTGTAGGTAATCACGGGTGTGAATATATGACTCAAGGTATAGTTCTTATTTTGGGCAGTATAGGCAAAAATTTTGGAGCTGGTATGACAGGTGGAGTTATTTATCTATATGCAAAGAATAAGAATTTAAAAAATTATATCAATCATGATTTTGTTGAAGAATCAAAAATTCTCTCCAAAGATAAAAATATTATTCTCAGATTTTTAAAAAATCATATATTTCATACTGGATCAAGAATTGGTAGAAAAATTGAAAAAAATTGGGAACAAGAGCTGAATAATTTTAAAAAAGTCACACCAAAAAGTTATGAATCCATGAACTTTGATTCCCTTTATGAAAAACAAATTTCTTTCCGTCTTCATTAGCGAAGAATTAGCTGGGAATTAGGTTTATAATTTCTTCATTATTTTGAATCTTAAATTTTTATCAGTCCGCATATTTATCTGCTCCTAAAAAATGTAAGGATATATAATCGTTATTTCCCACTACCCAACTATCATGTGGTCTCGGGCCTACATAAAAAATGTCGCCTTTTTTCAAAATATGGATTTTACCATTTTTAAAAGCAACAGTTGCGCTTCCTGATAAAACCATTCCTAGGTGCTCAACTTCACAGAATTCTGTTCCACTTAAAGGTGAAACATCTACAGACCACTTCCATCCAGGTTCATAGGTTGCTTTACCAATAATCATATCAGAAATTTTAATTATTTCAAATTTTCCCTTTCTAAAGTTTCTAGTTTCATCCGGTTTATCAAATTTTTTTAAAATTATGTCATTCATGATAAATTTCTCCAACAAAAAGATATATTAAAATCTACTTATAAACAAAAATAGATCAAGGAAATTAAGTTTTTGAGCCAAGTTTGTTTGCAGGTTGAAGCATACGGCATATGATTACCTACTATTGCATTCATTATCATTTTACAAACCGGAACAACAAAAGAACTTGTCATCGGAATAATGATAGTCTCATCCTGGCCTGGTGGAGTTACTTCAAATATCATTACAAAACTTGTTAAAGGTGACGCTGCACTTTCAATATCTTATACTGCAGCAATTAGTTTATTAACAATTATCACTTTATCAATTGTAATTGTTTTATCAATGAAATATTTGATGGGATCAGGAGCTCCCCTAATTAATCTTCTATCGTTGGATTTTACTATGTTTTTCATTACCGTCATTCCTGTTGGTCTAGGAGGATTTATTCGCAAAAAAATAAAAATTGTGTAGACGACTTTGAATCCATTGCAATAAAGATTTCTAATGCTCAATTGTAATAATAATAGGCGCCCCAGTAAGGTAGTGGCAGACGTTAAAAAATAATCTTTTTGAATAGGGCCAGCGATTATCGTATTATTATTCTCTATGCTTATAATCGGTTATCAAAATTCAAATTGGTTTGAAATGAATAGTCAACAATCTAGAACGATATCAATTGAATCCGTAATCCAGAATGGTAATATAGGCACAACCGTTGGTAATATTATTTCAAATCAAGAAACAGGATTATCTATTTTAAACATACCTTCAGCTGTATAATGCATAACAATATATTTTATCTGCTTATAATTTGTTTTGTGGTATGTTAAAAAAAATAATATAAAATCCAATTAAAATAGTTTTAATCATTGTGCTCTTTGGGTTTTTTATTATAGGATGAGAAATTAATTTTAGAAGGTTAATTGAAGTTTTTCATTCTTCTTCCTGGTAGGCTTCTGATACACAATTAGGATTGCCTTTTCCAATTTCACTACCTAATGCAGTTTTCTCTTTTGATTGTTTGAGTAGTAGTGCTTATAAATTAGTAAATGTAAAAACACCACTTAATTGCTATAACGTATGTTCGAATCTGATATATCTAATCAACTATGCCAAAGAGCATATAAGACATATAACCCAATTATATTTTTTTAGAAAGGCCATTGTTTTAAATTACAAATAATAATTTAGAACTGTTACCATTCGTGGGATTTTTTAATTGCGGGGTGATGATTAGATTTATACATGAAGAAAATAATTTTTTTATTCATAATCTTTTCAGTTTCTAATGATTTTAAAGTTCTTGCCCAAGAGGGATGGTACATTAGTCCTGGAGTGCAAATAGGAATTGATTCAAAGGGAAACCTCCACCGTGCAGTCCAAATTACACTCGGGATATTGATAGAAGAGCATCCATTTACAACTGGATTAACCTATGGTTATAAATGGTTTAGAAAACTTGATAAATCAGGTGAAAAAAGTTGGGAACGATATAATTACTATGATTTACAGTTTCAGGCCATAGAAAGCATCATCCTACCTGGTATAGGTTTTGGACTTATTCAAGGAGATAATATGCAACTTAAAAGAAGATTTAAATTTTGGGGCGGCTGGTTCTTCTTACCTTCTTACGAATTTATCAATATGAAAAATGACGATGGTAAACATTACTTTGGTTTGTTTGGAGTTTTACCTCTTCCAATAGGAGTTAGTGGTATTTAATGTTTTTAGATCCATTTTTGTGGATGCTTTTGTTTTTGGTATGATGGAAAGCTTTTTTTCTGATTATATTATTTCATTCGCTTCTTTAATTTTAATGATGATTAAAACTTTTAAAGCCTTTGTTTGAAAATATATTAAATATTTTTTATATGTTACTCTATTTTTATTTATTCAAGAATAGGCAGATTTATTTAGAGGTCATGAGTTGAGTTTATTGAGATTGATAGTATATACCGCATTGGCATTTTACGCTTAGGGTTTATCAGCAGAAAAGTTTCCATGTAAAAATAATAGATGTAATAGGGTGAGAAATGAATAATTTTATGAAAGCAATAAACGGTTCAGAGAATAGACTCGAAGCAGATAAAAGAAAAAATAAGCAACGTAAAAGAAAAATGAAAGGCGTACTTCGCAAAGGAGAAAGTAGCCATGGGGATATTTGGCATTAAGATGTTTTATAATATCTTTTTTTAAC
>CACKSF010000063.1 GCA_902602795.1 uncultured Fidelibacterota bacterium | reverse complement strand
CAGCTTCAATTTTAAGGAGAAAATATCCTAAGTTGATTTTAGTACCCAACCCTGAGGTCATTAAAACAGGAGAATAATTACCTTTGTTGTCGCCACCATATCTAGAAGGCCAATCTTTAGTTGAAAACTCACTCTTATCATCCCAAGCAGCTCCAACATCAATAAAAGCGTGACCACGGATATTTCCAAATATCATTTTTAGGGGGAAGCCTAATGCAAGATAATTAATAAAAGGAAAGCGTACTTCTAAATTCAGAAGGGACGTTGTAGCTCCAAACCTTTCTCCAAATCGAGCACCTCTTAAGGGCCAAGCATATTCAGTAAAGTAAATGTCATGAATGAGTGATTCATTCTCATCATCTAAAATTATATCTCTAAAATTACCGCTATCATCCACACCATTTGTTTCTCCACTTCCAGCAATAAGATAAGGCACTCCTCCTAAAAAAAACTTTTGTTTATTTGCTCCAAGGCTTGCTCCAAAAAAACCTCTTAGTGCAACAGTGTAATCGCGACCAAATCTCCAATATTTTCTCAAATCAGATTTTATAGTTTGAAATTTTAATTTATTAGATCCATACCCGGGACTAACAGTTATGGTAGTGTTTTTTCTGAAACCATCAATAGGTCCGGTGAACCCATAAACAGAATTATCGAAAACCCAACTTGCGGAAGGTAAGAGGGTTGAATAGGTTGAATCTTCTTCCGGGAAATATTCATATTGCCCAAATTCATTGTAGCGTTGAACTAATCTAGTATAATTAATATTGTGCCAAGAAATCCCATAATCCATCCTCTGAAAACGACTAAAAGGATGAGAAATTGATGTTTGTAAACCATAATGACGTAATCGAACTAAAGACCAATAATCTACTTGGAAAAAATTAGCATTTTGGAACCCCGTGAAATAATAATCTAACCTATTTTTTAGATAACCATATTGAAAGAAATAATCGCTATTTTCTAAAGTTAAAACCATTTCAGTTCCAAATGCAATTTGATGATCTCCAAGTATGTCGCTAAAGGAAAAATATGTCATACCGGTTGCTCCGAAAACATTACTTAACTGTAGATTACCACTTACGAGATCTAATGTAAATCTAGTTTTATAAGATTTTGGAATGTAACGACCATCAATGCTTGTTGAATCTATTGAAATTGTTTCAAAATTATCTTGATTCTGGGTTAAAGGCTCATTAAAGTTTTCATATCCTTTAGCAAAAACCCAATTTGAGTATGATGTAGATTCATCCTGATATGAACGATTATTGCTTTTATGGCGTCTAAGGTCTACAATATCTTCAAGATCTAATTTGTCATTCATATGAAACTGAGTTGGTTCTACAGCTTTCTTCTTTAGCGTCAAAGGTTGGTTTAAACTATATAGATCCCAGCCAATCCCCGAATATCCTGCAAAAACAAGAGAATTATCATCTCTCGATATAGTTGGCTGCTGTAAGCCTGTTAAAACATTAGTAATAGGATATTGAGTGTTATTATGAGAACTCTCAACCATAGGACTAAGGCTGTCTAATGGGTGTAAAAACAAATTCCATACACCATTATAATCAGCAGTATAAAGCAATGCTTTCTTAGTATTTGCCCAAACTGGATGAGATTCATTGTATTCCGTTTCTGTAACTCTTTTTATGTCTCCATTATTACCGTTCACAATGTAGATATCTGTCTGGCCATAATCATGATTATACATTTCCCCGTCAAAACTACCTGAAACAAAACTTCCTCTGTCTGATACAAATGCAACTTCAGTGCCATCCCTATTCCATGCAGGGTACGAGTCTGAAAAGACATCATCTGTTATTTTTCTTTTTTGTTTTGTATCTAAATTAAAAATATAAATATCACTTTGAGCACCAGACTGCCCTACAAATGCAATGTCACTACCATTAGGACTCCATGCTGCTGAAAAAACACCGTCCAAACCTAATTCGTATTTTTCGCTTTTTTTTGTTTCTATATCTATAAAATGAAGGACATCGCTCTTTCCTGCTTTGGCCGCAACAACAATATTTTTACTATCAGGTGACCAAGACAGACCTGGCTGCAACCACTTCAATTCTTCAAAATCGACAGATCGATTACCCTTAACAAGTTTCTTAATCTGTTTCCCTGTCATGGCATCAGATATATGAATGTCAAAGTACCCATTCTGATCCGTAAGGAATGCTACCATACTACCGTCTGGAGAGAGTGCTGGGCTTACATTATAAAAGTTGTTTGCTTTTTTATGATCTGTTAATTTTTCGGACATGTCTTCTAATGGGTCTCGATCTTTAACGTCTGGCCAGTATTCTTTCTTCAAGTACTTATGCCATTGTTTTGTTAAATCGTCATAATTCATTCCGAGTGCACTCTCATATCCTTTTTCATCATTTTGAGTACGTTTCATTGATCGAAAAACATCTGCTATTTTTTCCCTTCCATATTTTCCTGTAATAAAGCGCCACAAGGACTGTCCACCTTTGTAGGCCATAAAATAATTTAATTCTTTCACTGACGGCATTCTCTCATGTACAGCAATATCTCTCATGGTCATGTCAGCTTTTGTATCCCAATTTGAACTTAAATACTCGGCTAAACCTTCGTTTGACCAGATTGGGACTCTGATTTTTGCACGACTAGAAATAACATTCTGCATTCTACCGCCATAAATCATATCATTTATCACAGCGTGAACAAGTTCATGATGAATTACATGCCGGAATTGTTCATAATTACCCTCGAATGGAAAAACAACTCTATTTTTGAAAAGTTCAGTTACCCCTCCGACCCCTTCTCGCATATATGGCCTTACGACATTTGTTTGCTGAAATTCGTTATGAGAATTATAAACCATTATTGATACTCGGTTTTTTAAATTCCACCTTAGATGAATAGAAATTTGTTCATAGGATTCTTCAGCAACGTCTGCAACAAATTCTGCTAAGCTTTGCTCACCATCATAATAATATATATCAAAATGAGATGTTTGGATATAGTTCCAATCAAAATCTTTATACTGAACCTTATTTTGTCCGAAGGATTGTGCGTTAATCTCAAAACACAATATTATTGACAAAAATAGAGTTACTCGGACAGTGCGAATATTCACGTTCTTATTCTTTTAAGCATTATTAAATTATAAATTATTTTACCCAAAAAAGTCAACCATTGGTGAGAAAATAATATTAAAATTAAGATATTGGAATTATGTAGCTAAAGCTGGATATCGCTTTTCAATTTTATTAAAGCTGAAATTAAGAGCATGATAAAAGAAGAAATCGCCTAATACTGTATTAACAAAAAAAGGTAACGCTAAAGTATAACAACTTATAAAACCAGCTATAGTATTTGGATAACCTAAAAGCCACACACCAAAATTTGATATGCCAAAGAATAGCAAAGAACTTTTCAAAATTGCAACGTTATTTATTTTCTTTGAAAAATATCCAATGCATGATATGCCAATTATTGATAAATAGACGAATGGAGTTATGGAGGAAAATCCAATGAAAACATCGGTAACTATCATACAAAAAATAGGCAAAGAAAATGCTAACTTTTTATCAGAAAATCTATGTACCGCAAATAAAGCCATACCAGCAATTGGAGTAAAGTTTGGGGGATGAGGAAAAAGTCTAGTCACTACCGCTAAAAATATTAATGCTATGATTACTAAGTTTCTGCTCATATCTTTTTAGAATTATTCATTTTTTATATTATAATTTGCACTTATATGTTACCAGTCAAAACACCTTTATTAAAACATCGCAAAATTAATTTACTGATAAAGTTATGATGCATTCATTTTCTGTTTCTAAAGTTTGAGAATCATTTTTGGATTTTACAGTAAACACTTTCCCTTTTGGAAGTAAAATAGTCAAATGATCATTCATATCATAAGTTTCATTTTTACTCACTCCTTCAAAAAAATAATTATTTTCGCCAATGACAGTTACATTAACAGACTCTCTTTTCCCTGAGTCATTTAATGCGCGAATACCAATAGCAACAAATCCAGAATCAATTATAGCTTGATTTATATATCTATCTGTCACATCTACGGCATAATATTTTTTTATCCCAGGAAGCCAATCCATGGGAAAGAATAACTCGGTCCTATTCCAAGTTGCTGCAAAGATTCCATACTTTGTATCTCCTATTTTTGCTTTACTAGCCAAATCAGAAAACCATACTTGATTTAGTTGATTTTCCACAGGCTCAGCTGCGCCTGTAAAATGCCATTCTCCGTCCCATATTTCAACCCATGAATGATTACCTGAGTCATTATACCACATTGGAGTTCCAACAAATCTTGCTGGTATCCCAACGCTACGACAGGCATCAATCAGTAAAAAACTAAGACCAGTGCAGGAGGCTAATCCAGCCTCGATACTCTCGAATGGGGATTGATCAGCTTTTGGACGTTTTGTTGAATATTGAACACCAACCAATTCAAAAATTTCATTATTTAAAATTGCAGCCGCTTCATAGGCAGAAATAGCATCTTTTACTAATGGAGAAAATTTGTAAAAGAAATCTTTTCTCCAATCATCTCTTCTTTCATTTAAGCTGGCATACGGCAAAACATAATTAAGAAAGATTTCATCTGGTACGGTCTTTGCCCATTTAAAACTATTTTTTGCTTTGAATGCATACTCTGAATTTGTAATTAAATAATCAGCAGAAAGATTTTGCAAATCTGCTTCTGGCATGTAAGATATTAGCCACTCCATTGCAGGGCGTTGACCTGACGAAACCTTTTCTATAGCTTCTTTCATCTGGGATTCATGATCTTTTAAGTCATTGAATTGATTCAATAAGCTATTGCTACATGAAAAATAAAAAGCTAAGGATATTAAAAGTACTGTTTTCATTTAGTAAAATATATATTTATTTTGTTAGAAAAAACCAATTATTCATATCTAGAATTAAAAGATGAAGCCGGTAAACCTTCAGAATTAAACAGAGATGCAAAACTTGTATCGGACCAAGCATATCTAATATGTAAAGGGTTACTAACTTTTTCTGAAAATACTTCTAAATAATCATTATGGTTTACGACATTTGCTGGAAAATATATTTTATCTAACCCTGCAATTTCAAATTCTGAATGTTCGCTTTCATCTAAAACTAATCCGTCACCAATATGATCAAAAAATACTTTTACTATATCTTCGTGAACGGAATGATTTCTAAAAAGTGGGCCAGAATAAACTAGATCAATTCCGTAGTCTTTTTTAAGTGCATATCTTGCTAGACGATATCCAACATCATGCTTATTTGAGGGGTGTATGTCATATTTTTCTCCTATATCTAATGTTACAGCCATTCCAGTTTTTAAGACTTTCAAAGCTTTTCTTTGCACCTCTCTTAATGGAGCATTACTATTATAGTAGTTAAAATAAGGAGCAATTTGGACATAATAAAAAGGAAAATCATTATCCCAATTACTCCTCCAATCTGAAATTAATAAAGAAAATAATTCACCATATTCTTCATGTCTAAATGCATTATTTTCGCCTTGATACCACACCACACCTTGCATGGTAAATGGAATCAACGGACTTATCATTCCATTGAATAAACTGCTTGGTTCATTAAAATTATAAGAGTGAATCGGAGCGCGATCAGATAAACTAAAATTAGAATCATTGTAGAGATAAAAAGACATATAAGGATAAGAATAATCATTTAGTTGTTTATAAATCTCGGCAGAAACATTAAATCTCCATTTATGTTGGAGTTTAATAGTGGATCCTTCAGACAAAATTGTAATTGGAGAAATTTCACCAGATCCGATCACTCGAATTGCAATTTCATTTCGACCAGTTTTAATATTCTGAACAGGAATGTCTTGATTCAACATATAAGTAAATGGATATGACCTGTAATGCTTACGA
>CACKSF010000062.1 GCA_902602795.1 uncultured Fidelibacterota bacterium | reverse complement strand
AGCTAATTTTAGGCAATAAATGTCTCTCTGCGTCATCCTAGCAATTGGATCATTTGATTATTTAGAAAAAAAATAGGAAACATGTTAATTCGTTGTCATCCGGATAAGGTTTCAGCTGTTATCGATAAATATAAAGAAGACAAAACAGCTGAAAAAGTACTAGGGTGGAGTGATTCCATGTGAAAAATCTTTCATGGATGCGATAAAATATTCACCCGCGCACTTAGTTGTAATCAATGTCCCTCCGGGAGTTATTTTAGATAAAAAGTCTAGAAGTAAAATACATGATACGCTTCAAAACGGATGCGATATTATAAGTTGAATGCATTCTTTTTTTAATGATGAACCTGAGTTATTTAATAAAGCAATAAAAAATAATCTCAACCTTATTGATGCTTAGAAAACCGGGACATGCACCTAAATTTCCTAAAAATATTGGAAAAAAAGAACATTCCCAGTTCTTTTAATTTTGGGTTCTGATTGTAATACTAGTAAAATCAAAACAGCACTGAAAATTACACAAGCATTGAACGCTCGCAAAAGGAATGTATATTTTATTAGGAAAGGTCAGACTGGCATATTTCTTTCAGAATCAGGAGTCCCAATAGATGCTGTTATTTCTGATTTTATTGTGGATGAATTAGAACATTGTTTAGATGAATTACCAAAAAACACTGACCTTGCTATTATTGACGGGCAAGGATCAATTAACAAAATATATTATTTAGGTGTTACTTAAGGTTTGTTGCATGGATATATGCCCAATTATTTAAAATTCACTCATAAGCTACTAAGAAAAATGTACATAACAGGTCACCCAATTCCTGGTTTACTACAATTAATTAATTTATATTTGGATATTATGTTGCCTTTTAAAAAATCCAAGTGTTCAGGAGTGAATTTTTTAACACTAGAATTAAATTAAGATGAAACAAATAGGGCAAAGCAAACATTTTAAAAAAAATTAGAACTACCTGTATCTGATACTGTTAAGTATGAAGATAAAAAGTTCATTGACCATATCGAAAATTCACTATTTAAATGAAATTAAGTTTTACCACATATCGTATTTTTCTTAAACACCCATTTGGCATTTCAAGAAGCACCAATAATTGGTATGATATTGTTTTAGTATTCTTGCATGATGGTGATATAATAGCTAGAGGTGAAGCAGCACCATCACTACGTTATAATGAATCAACTGAAAAAATTCTTTCCACATTAAATAAAGGTATTTCATTTCCTGAAACAAATTCTAAAAATATTGATAATATATTAAGCTTTGTATATCCTCAATTAAGTGGTATAAAATCTTTACAGGCCGCTTTTAGTATGGCTTTGTGGGACTGGTGGTCACAGAAAAAAAATAAACCCTTATATAGCTTGTTTGGTTGTAAAAATATAAATCTATTAAAAACTAGTTTTACTATCGCCATAGGAAATCTTAAAGAAATAGAAAAAAAGGTTGAAGAAGCCGAACCGTATCATATTTTAAAAGTAAAGCTTGGAACACCTAAAAATGACAAGAAAATAATTAGGGAAATAAGAAAGTTTACCGATAAAAAAATTAGAGTGGATGCAAATGAAGGATGGGATTTTGATACATCGGTAGAAATGTGTAATTGGCTTAGTTATCAAAATGTTGAATTTGTTGAGCAACCGTTTCCTGCCAAAAATTTAGAGAAAAGTAAAAAATTAACTGAAATATCCCCATTGGATATATATGCAGATGAGAACAGTAGGTTTACAAGTGACATTAGTAAGATTAAAGATTCATTTAGTGGAATTAATATAAAGCTAATGAAATGTGGATCATTAGAAGAATCTATTAAAATGATTAATGAAGCAAGGAAATATAAGCTAAAAATTATGTTAGGTTGCATGGTAGAAACTTCCGTCGGAATAACAGCCGCCGCACATTTAGCAAGTATGGTTGATAAAGTGGATTTAGATGGTAATCTTTTGATTAATAATGATCCATATGACGGTGTAAAAATAGTAAACGGAAAATTGTTTCTTAATAGTTTTTCAGGATTAGGTCTTAAATTGAAAAGTAACAATAAAAGGTTAATATAATGAAAATCCTTGGAATTGAACATGTTGGAATCGCTACAAATGACCGTAATAAGGGAAAAAATTTTTGGGAAAACATACTTGGCATAAAAAAATCCAGTTCAGAGGAAGTCGAGGATCAAGGCGTTATAACAGATATATATGATACAGGAAATGGCAAAGTAGAGCTTTTATTATCCAAGTATTCAGACTCACCCATAGCCAAGTTTATAAAAAACCGGGGGCGCGGAATCCATCACTTATGCTTAAGTGTTGAAAATATAGAAGATGCAATTTTAGAGTTGAAACAAAACAATATCGATACAATAGGAAATACGTATACATATGGTGCGGAAGGTTTTAAGGTAATATTTATACACCCATCTTCTACAGGAGGTGTACTTCTTGAGCTTGCTGAAAAAAAAGAGTGAGACCGAGCTATTCTTTATTAAACATAGGTAAACTAAAAATACTTTTTGATTTTTTTTGCTTAGAGGAGCTTTTGCTTTCTCTACGTTTTTTAGTATAATTTTTTAGCTCTTCCATCGGTTTTTCTTCATCAGATACTACGATCAATTCATCATCTATCATTTTTCCCATTTCGTAAAAAGATTTTCTTAAAGGAACTCCTTTGAAATCATATTGAACCCATTCACCATTTCTTTTATTACTTTTCATAAGGCCGCGTTCTTTAACTCGCCCATTTCTGTGGTATTTTATAATTAACTCATGCCCAGGGGGAGTGGTATTAGCAATTACTTCTCTTCGTTTGTCAACAATTGAAGTATCATATTTGACGTATGTCTGCTTAACTAAGTTTCTCACAGTGTCTTGAACTAATGTAGTATCAAAAGTAAGTATTTTCAATGTGTCAAAGATAACTGATTTATATTTCATGTCAGGTCCTATAAATTTAGCATCCTTAGGTTTTCTTGTGATTGCTTGAATCATACTTGTAGAATAAATTTTTTGTAATTTTTGATATTCTCTTTCAGCTCTTTTCCAATCGCCTCCAGCGGCATTAAGAGCTTGGTTTATCCATCCTTGAGCAGCATTGTCGCCCGTATCTCTAGCGCGAAGAGCATCTCCTAATGTCTTATATTTTGGAAATGCTGATTGTTTTTGATCTATAAGGTCAGGAGTAAAGTTATTAGGGAATTTGCTTGAGTATGTATGGATTGTAACGGTATCATTATTAGAAATAACTAAAGTGTCAAAGGATTTAATTGAGTCTATTGCAAACAACCATATAGAGTCTCGTATTACTGTAGTGTCATGAGCAAAGACCCATGTGGTATCTTTAATAAATGTAGTATCATATGCAAATGCCCAGATAGTATCCTTCATTACCGTAGTGTCGTAATTAACAATTACAGTGGTATCTAGAACAAAAACTGTGTCGTAGTTTGTTTGGATTAATGTAGTTGTATCATATTGATTTATATAAACACTATCTATAATTACTACTGTATCATATACAGTGGTAGTCGCATTTGTATAAATATACGAAGTATCTAATACTGTGGTTGTATCATACAGAGTAGTATATACAAATATGGTGTCTGTTTGTTTCTCAGCAAGTCTAATTTCGTAGTTTTCTTGGATTAATTTTGATTGATTTAAAAGTTTATTGACAGTCATTTTTAAACTGTCTAATTCATTTCTGTAGGTTGACTCTATTTTTTCAGTTCTTTTTAATATTTTTGGTTTTGAATTTTTGGATATTTTATCTGTTAGTTTTGTTTTTTCCCGAGCACGCTCAAATAGGGGTTGAGGGGCTTCAATTATAGAACCAGTTTGAGTTCTATAAACTTTTCTTTTCACTTGACTTTCTTGGTCTTGACCGATTAGAAAGGAGGAGTAGAGAAATAACAAAATATATTTTAGTTTATACATATATATGAGTTTTCACCTAATTTTTTGGGAACTACTATACTACATCTAATAACAAATGATGAGAGAATAATCATATAGAAGTTTAAATACAAATCATTTGTTTTAAAAATTGAAAGGATATGTTTTTGTTAATTTTAGTAACGTTATTGTATTCTAAAACATAGTTTTTTCTCATAGTCAATAGTAATTTTTAAAAAACTACTAATATTTAGAGTTAAGTAATACATGAAATAAATGAAAAGTGAAATCGAAAATAAATTAAAGCATGTTCCCATTGATCCAGGTGTGTATCAGTTTTTCAATGATAAAAAGGAAATTATATACATAGGCAAAGCAAAGAATCTTCGTAACCGAGTGAGGTCTTACTTTAGAAGTAAAAAAGGTATGTCCTCTAAAAACATTACTATGTTAAAACATATTAAGTATTTTGAATGGATTGTAGTCCGTAATGAGGTTGAAGCTTTACTTACAGAAGCAAATTTGATAAAAAATCACAAACCTAAATATAATATTGACCTTCGTGATGATAAATCGTACCCATTTATCAAAATTACAAAAGAACCCTATCCCCAAGTGTTAATTACTAGAAAAATAGATAAGGATGGATCTAAGTATTATGGTCCTTTTACAGATGTACATCGCTTGAGAATAATTATGAATCTATTGACAAAAATATTTCCAATACGCAGTTGTACATACCAAATAAATGAATCAGTAATTAAAGAAAAAAAAATATCGTTATGTTTGGATTATCACATTCACAAATGCGAAGGGCCGTGTGAAGGGTTAGTCACTGAAAAACATTACGCTGAAATGGTAAGTAGAATAGAAAGTTTCATAAAAGGCAGAACTCAAAAAACTATCGATCACCTACGAAATCTTATGATGAAGGCATCTGAGGAAGAAAAGTATGAGATGGCAGGTATCTATAGAGATCAATTAGGTGTTATAAAAATTTTTCAAGAAAAACAAAAATTAATTTCTTCAAATTTTGCTGACAGGGATATTATTGCATTCGCTAAAAATAACCCAATAGGTATCGCGGTAATTCTTAGAATTCGAAATGGCCGAATCTTAAGTAGAGAAAAAATATCCATTAATAATTTAGATTATTCTGATAAAAAAAATATAGCGACTATTATAACTAGATTTTATTTAAACAGCGTTTTAATCCCTCAAGAAATATTTTTGCAAATTAAGCCATTGAACGAAATGGATTTAATTACGTGGCTAACTGATAAAGCTAATAGGAAGGTGAAGTTTGTTTATCCAAAAATAGGAGACAAGGCTAAAGAAGTAAGAATCACATATCAAAACGCTAAATTACTTTTAGGTGAATGGATTCTGAAAAGACAGAAAAGAAGAAATGTAGTTCCAAGAACAATTGAAAAATTAAGATCTGACTTAAATTTAGTAATTCCTCCAAAAAGAATTGAAGCTTTTGATGTTTCTCATTTAGGTGGAAAAGATATTGTTGGTTCAATGGTATGCTTTGTTAATACAAAACCAAAAAAATCTGAGTACCGAAAGTTTAAAATTAAGTCAGTAGATGACAATAATGATTTTGCTTCAATTCAAGAAATTGTGTTTCGAAGATATAATCGTGCTATTAAAGAATCTTCTCCTTTACCTAATCTCATCCTCATAGATGGAGGTAAAGGGCAACTTAGTGCTGCTGGTTCTTCATTAAAGAAATTAAGTCTGGAACATATACCTATTATTGGTTTAGCAAAAAGGTTAGAAGAAGTTTATGTTCCAGGCTTAAAGGATCCTCAATCAATTGAAAAGCAAAGTCCTGGTTTAATTTTACTTAGAAAAATTAGAGATGAGGCTCATAGATTTGCTATTACGTTTCAAAAGAAAAAAAGAGATGCAAACCTAGTACTTTCTCCATTTGAAAAAATAAAAGGAATGGGCAAAAAAAGAGTAAATATTTTGTTGGGCACTTTTGAAAATATTAAAACCATTTCTCAACTTACTTCTGAAGTCTTAAATGGTGAGACAGGAATACCTTTAAAAATTTCAGATGAAATAATTTTGATGGCTAAAAGACTTTACAAAGATTAAAGAAATTAGTTTTTAAATTTTTTTGTAAAATTTATTTTTAAGATTTAATAGTCTGCCATTGAATCAAAAAAGAAATAGGTTATAAATTAGACAATATGGCAGAATTTACTATTGATTCAACTTATGCACCTAAAGGCGATCAACCTGATGCTATAAATGCTCTTGTGCAAGGTATTAGAAATATGGAAAAGTATCAAACG
>CACKSF010000061.1 GCA_902602795.1 uncultured Fidelibacterota bacterium | reverse complement strand
CCTAATTTTTCTGAAAAAACGTTAGCACCATGAATAGGTGTTTTTGTTTCCTTGTCAATTATAGTGCCGGTAATGCTTTTATTTTGAGCAAATAATGAGCTTGTAAGGATAGCAAAAAACCATATCGACAGGCGGTAGTATTGGAACTTATTTACCATTCAACACCACTCTATTCAATACAATAGTTAAAGAGAATTGATAACAACAACATCTAAACTTATACAAAGTAGATTAATTCCCAGATTATAGAATTATAATAAATGAGAAATAAATCTATGTATACAGATCAATACACCTTTTGGTTCTTTTTTTAAGGCGTCAGAAATGTAAAACGCTCTCCGTGAGATTAAAATTCACGGAGAGCGTTTTAGTAGTTTACTTATTAATTTACTGTTACAGGTACATTGTTTGTGGATGTATAGTCTGAATGACCATCATGCATCAATTGGAGCTGAAAGCTTGTTGAGCCAGCACTTACACCTTCAACATGGAGTGCCATTCCATGGTCATCGTGGTCTCCTCCTTCTTCGTGCTCTTCTACTTCAACAACTGCTATCGTTGCGTCATTCCCTGAAACAACCAATCCATCTTCATGGTCTTCGCCTTCTTCCTCTTCTTCATGAGCAATTTCGTTGCCTTCATGATCTAAAAAGTGAACAGATAGTTCTAGTGTTTCGCCTACCGCTAAAGTAACAGATCCAGTCATAGCTCCTTCAAATTCTCTGTATACTTCGTTTCCAGCTGCATCTTCTAAGATGAAACCATCCGCATCGGTGTGACCTTCTTCGTGATCGTGATCATCAGCAGTTTCGTCTTCACAACCAATAGTAAATAACATTGCTCCCGTTAATAATAAGATTGAATACTCTTTCAGTGAGCGAGTAAATGAAAATTCCATAGATATTCCTTTAAAAAATTAAGTTATGTTTTGCCTACCCAAATGGTAGAGTAATAATAATAGTAAAATTAAAGAATGTGAGGCGGAGACCGACCAGATAAGTCGATGAGAAAAGAATTATTTTTAAAAATATATTTAAAAGATAAAATATTTGATTCGTTTTCTATAGATAAGAGATTAAAAGAATTTGAAACAATATATCTGTTGTTTTGATTTAAGCACTCTTTGCAATCATGAACAGAAGTAGAGCAATTTTTATCTTTACAACCTTCTTTGCAAAAAGAATAAGTGTTTGAATCTTGATGGTGAGTGTGATCAAAATGTAAACCTCTTTCTAAGAAGAGGAGCGTAAGGGCAATTGTTAAAAGTTGTTTAAACATTTGATTTATAATATCGTCAAAATTAACACTAATTAATGGTGTAACGGTGAATAGTTTTTTTAATTTGGAGAAAATAAAATAAGAAAGTAAAATAATAAAAAAAAGAAAAGAACTTAGTACACAAAAAAGGGATCATATGATCCCTTTTTCGTATTAACGAGTATATTTTTTTATCTAATCAGCCCAAGAAGCCTTTAATAAGCAAACCGAAGGATCTTTCGTATTGGAAACCAAAACATAACCATCTTTATATGCCAACCCTTCTGACTCTCCTGTTGACTCACCTTCCCCTGTTGAATAATCAACCATCTGGGCGATGGTACCTGAATCCCATGTTGGGTTCGTGGGATCTGTAATGTCATAAACTACAACACCTGCAGGATCTTGTAAGGTGGCAAGAACATAAGATCTGCCATCATGCTCTGCTATTACAACTTCTTCTGGTTCTATCCCCTTCCTTTCATCTGTCCAGGTCCAGGTGCTTGGAAGATCATCTGCTAAGTTGGCATAATACTGTTCTCCTGGTGTCCCATCGCTATTTAATAGCGTTACACCAATTTTACCATCATACTCTCCTCCCGTACAAACAACGGTACCTGTGCTGTTTACCCATATTCCATCTGGTTCGTGTATATCACTGGTAAATGAAACATAGTTCTGTAGCGTATCTGGCGGATTTAAAATAGAAAACCAACCCATTTGATTTGACTCTTGGAGAGTCATATAAACGGTCTCTCCATCCGGAGCAATTTTTACCCCTTCAGGTTCTGCAAGGTTGCCATTTTCTCCAGTATGAGTAATCTTCATTTGCTTAACCAAAGATCCACTATCTAAACCTTGGCTAATATCCCATACAGTTACACCCGGATAATATGGTGTTGTACATCCTGCAGTTCCATCTTCATAATCATATTCATTGACAACTACTACAAATTCGTTATCTACTGCTATGTCTACCGCATCCGGGTTATAGCCTAATTCATAGGGACCAAACTTATTTCTTGATGCGACATCAATCAGGTATAGTTCACCCGTTTCGCAAGAGCCTTTTGTAACCACTACAGCTAAAACACTTTCGTCTACGCTTACATCAATAGATGAACATTCAGCATCATCACTATCTGTTATGTTTATCGATTCACCGGTAATCGTTATTTCCGTTGGAGAAATTGTAAAAAAGTCGACTGTGTTTTGTTTCGAATTCACAATTACACCTTCGGTTGAGTTGATAAATCTAATTAGTTCTGGCTGTGACTGGGTGCCATCCCCAGTTGACTTAACATCTACTCTGCTAATGTTAAAACTATTACTCACTAATGCGTTTTCTTCTTCTGCCGCTTCATCTTCGCACCCGGAGATAAAAAAGAAAGCAGTGAAAACACATAGGAATAATATTTTCTTAAATGCTATATCCATTTAAATTTCCTTATTTACGTTTTATTTAAAAATTAAATTTGAGTTGTATCAGCATTTGGTCATCTTTTACGTCCGGCTGAGTGTTATCACCTGTTTCTTCATTTAGTACATAATATTCAAGCTTTAGTTTGGCATAGCTAGTTATATCATACCCTAAAGCGAACGTAATCATAGTTCGGTTCCAGGTTTGAGGATCTTTTAGTAAAGGATAAAATCTTTCATTGTCTTCATCATCATTATCAAGTAATGATTTATCATAACTGTTTCTGTAAGGGTTTAAAAATGAATTCGTTTGTCTCATTGGGTCAATTTTTAATTCTCCCAATCGAAATAATACAAAAATATTTTCAAACGATAAAAAGTCGAACGATGTGCTCGTTTCTAAATAATAACCATGCCTCGGTAAAAATCCATCTTCTGAATAAATATATTCCGCCCTAGATAAAATTTCTCCTAAAGCATACTCAGCTCTACCACCATACCAAAAATGACCTACATATGCGCTATCGCTAAGTACTTGATCATCTTCAATATTCGCATAATAATCAAAGTCATAATGTAGCCTTGCTTTCCATTCTTCATCATCGACAAGCTTCCCAAAATAGTACCATCCCTGTAGTTTAATTGGTTTGAATGAAGTCTCTCCACGAAAACCAAACTCAAGAGTCTGGCCATCAATTTTCTCTGTATCATCATAAACCATCATCTCAAAAGATTTATCTTCTGCAGCGGCATCATATCCAATTAGCCTTTTCAGGGCAATGGAAGCGCCAAACGAAAAAGAAGAGAATTCTTTTTGATAATCAAGATGGTATTGGCGCCCTTTCCAATAGGCGGTTCCTATCAAAGGATAGCCTTCTGTTTTTCTTTTTAATGCTATTAAAGGACGGTTCTTACCAAACTCTAATATAGAATTTCCCTTTTTATATTTTAGAAAATGTTTATCAGCGTATGCTTTATCGTCATCAAATCGTAGACTAAAATTGTAAGTTAAGTCTTGAGTGTAAAGTAGTTTAAAGTCTAAGACAGTTTTGTCAATTTCAACAAAAGGGCTTCGATAGTCAACCTTTTGGATGAACTCATCTCTATATTGAGCACCGCCCTTACCTTCAACGTCAATGAATTCTACTTCTACTTCACCAGAAACTTCTATTCCTACACCAGAGGGTACATTTATTGATAGTATTGGATTGTTGCTTTCTTGACTAAAAATAAAGCAAAAAGATATTGTGTAAACGAAGAAGCTTCTCAAATGTGTCACCTTATTATTGAACTATTATAACTATTGATCAGAAAGTTATGTTTAAAATTATTCATAAATTGTTAGAATTGTGTTAGAACTTTGGTTTATAATATTTAATAAATGATTAAATTTGCATAGCTAATGTATTTAGTCATTAATTAGCTTCATGTTAGAGAAAGAATAGTTTCACATTAGATTGCTTGTAAATTCAATAAAATTCTCTAGTAAAAAATCTCTATATCTAAAATATAAATTAAACTATGATCATTTATAATCGAACAGAATATAAAGCGCTATCTCTTCTTCAATACGCTAAAGAAAAAAAGCGATTACAAGTTGAGCTTTTAAAGCTACAAGAGTGGGTGATTAAATATAACAAACGAATAGCTGTAGTTATGGAAGGAAGAGATGCAGCTGGAAAAGGTTCAACTATTAAACGTTTCATAGAGAATATGATGCCTAAAGCAATAGAGGTAGTTGAACTTGGTGTTCCAACGGAAGAGCAAAACAACAATTGGTTTAGGACATGGAATAAAAGGTTGCCTCAAAAAGGGAAAGTCACTTTTTTTGATCGGAGCTGGTATTCTAGGGCAGTGATACAACCAGCAATGGAATACTGTACAAAAGAGCAATATAAGTATTTCATGAAGAAAGTAAACAAATGGGAGAGGAACTTAATTGATAAAGGTCTCATACTCATTAAGTTTTATTTATCCATATCCAAAGAAAATCAGGAATTAAGATTTCACCTTCGCGAATCGAGCAGGTTAAAGTACTGGAAGCTTTCTTCAAACGATTGGAAAGCACATGAAAAATGGAAGATTCAAACCTATTTTAAGGATCAAATGTTTTCAAAGACATCTACAACGTATGCTCCATGGGTGATTATAAACTCAGATACCAAAATGATTGGTAGGCTGAATGCTATGAGGTATGTGCTCTCATCTATTGATTACGATGGGAAAAAGATCCTTAAACCAAAAAAGTGGTCCAAAGAACTACCTAAGTACCATATTACAATTAACGATGTAAAGTTTCATGATCTTAATAAAGAACAATACGATTTATTATTTCAATTAAAAGCACATGAGTAGCAAAATAAAAACATCAGGCGGAATTGTTATCAAAGAAAACAAAATTCTTTTTATACGTAAAAACAATCGTTGGGATCTTCCAAAAGGTAAATTAGAAGATGGTGTTAACAGTAGAGACACCGCGCTTATTGAAATAAGTGAAGAAACAGGGCTAAAGAAAAAAGATCTTTCCATATTGAAAAAATTAATACCTACACATTACCATAAGAAAGTTGATGGTGTTATGATTGTAAAAAAAACGTATTGGTATCTTGTAGAATATTCAGGTCGTTTCAATTATCCATTGACGCCTGATGAAAATGAAGGAATTACAGATTGTCGTTGGTTTTCTTTTGATGAGCTAGTTTTGGTGCTAGAAGAAAGTCATGAGAGGATAAGATACTTGGTTGAGTTTTTTTTACATATGCCATTCTACAAAAAATATAGGTCTGATTTGAAAATTAGCTAAAGGTTAGTTCAAGTGTCGTTGTTTTATTTTTGTAAAACTTGCTCCAAAGTTCTCATTGTCGGTCATTAGCAATACATAAGATTTATAAAAGTAAAGAGCTTCCACTTTTTGATTTTCAAAGTGAAGATTACTTTTTTGGGTCTTTTTAAGGTTTAAAACTCCAGATTTAGATAAATGACCTAGTTTATAAAGGTAGGTCTCAAAAGGACCATCGTTCCCAGGATCTGAAGTGGCGGATGTCCACAAATTATTTTTTTTGTCAATGCCTAAATCTGCAATGTTTCTTTTGTGTTCGCTTGGAGCTGGTAGATCTATTATGTGTTCTACTAAATTTGTAATGTTATTGTTTATAGGGTTAAAGTCTCCTACAAACAAAGTAGATTTTCTTAGATCAGATCCACGATCACCATATATAATTTTATATCCAAAATTACCTTTTACAATTATGCAACCTTCTAAATTCATACCTTCATTCGTTTCTAACTGAAATATATTAATCAAAGTGATTTGGTTATTTCTTTGTTCTATTTTTATCTTGTAGCATTTACCAGTACTTTCCATTAGAATATATTGATTTTTAAAACTTGGGATTATAGAAATTGCTTCAAGGTCATAAGGTAAGCTACTGTCAGGCCAAATAAGGGGCGATATTTTATTGTTTTTAAAAAAACTAATTCTAGGTTGGTTTTCTTTTTTATTATCATGAACAATTAAAAAGCCGTTTTTGTGATGAACTAATCCGCTCACTGAACATATTCTTTGATTGCTAATTTTCTCCCACTTCCCATGTTGTGTATAGCTTTTACAATTTCCGTATACAGCAAT
>CACKSF010000060.1 GCA_902602795.1 uncultured Fidelibacterota bacterium | reverse complement strand
TATAGTTTTTTGTTAATTTTCTAAAAAAGCCCCAAAAGTCGGGGCTTTTTTTTATTGTAGATTTAAAAATGTAAAAAACAAAGTTTAATTTTAATCATGTTGCCTTCTTATAAATGCAGGAATTTTTAAATCATTACCATAAATAATGGGTTTGTCATCTGTATCGTCAAATGTCATTACAGGTTTTTGTTTTTCGGGTGGATCAGCAGCCTTAAGGGATTTATGTCTTATGGATGAGATTACTCAAGCAGTTGTTGAAGCAGTTCCAAATACACCTGTTACAGTAAAAATGAGAGTCGGATGGGATAATAATTCTATTATCATCCCTAAAGCTGGAGAAAGATTACAAAATTTAGGAGTAAAAGCAATTACATTGCATCCAAGAACCACAAAACAAAGATACACTGGTTATGCTAAATGGTCATATATAAAAGAACTTAAGGAAACATGTTCAATCCCAATTATTGGCAATGGAGATGTTCGAACAACTGATGATATGATAAAAATGTTTGATGAAACAGGTTGTGATGCAGTAATGGTCGGCAGGGCAGCAATTGGAAATCCTTGGTTTTTTAAGGAAGCATCATTTAGACTTAAAGGAAATTCTCCCTACACTGCCCCTTCCCTTATTGAACTTGTAAATACTTGTGAGACTCACCTCAAACTTCTTATCGAGAATAGAGGCGAAATAGTAGGGTCAAATCTTATGAGAAAACATTTTTCTGGTTATATCAAGGGTTTTCCCGGAGCTTCAAGATACAGGCAATCTTTAGTAACAGCATCAACCATAAATATTATGAGGAATGAATTGGTAAAGTTCAAGAATTATGCACAGAATTTTAAAAATTAAACATACTGTTTATTGTTATACTAAAAATAGACCGGTAATTTTATTGTGATGTATAACTAATTAAATCTAATATTTTAAATGGAATTTCAATATACAACAAAAAATGAGCCGGTAAGAGAATACAAGCCTAATTCAAAAGAAAAACAAAGCCTTTTAGATGAATATCATCGAATGGAAAACCAGATTATTGAAATACCTATAATTATTGGCGGAAAAGATGTCAAAACTGGCAATACCAATAAGTGTGTAATGCCCCACAATCATCAACATACTCTTGCCGATTATCATTTAGCCGAACGAAAAGAAGTTAATAAAGCCATTAAGAATTCTTTAGAAAGTTGGAAAAGCTGGTCAAAATCTTCTTTAGATTATCGAACAAAAATTTTTCGTAAAGCAGCTGAGCTACTTAAAGACAAGTGGCGTGACAAAATTAATGCCGCTACAATGCTTAATCAAAGCAAAAATGCTTTTCAGGCAGAGATAGATTCAGCATGTGAACTAATTGATTTTTTTAATTTTAATGCTGAATATGCTGAGAAACTTAATAGCTATCAACCACTAATATCTCCTGAAGGGGTCAAAAACTACCTTGAATACCGTCCTCTAGAGGGATTTGTTTTTGCCATAACTCCGTTTAATTTTACCTCTATTGCAGGGAACCTACCATGTGCCCCCGCTTTAATGGGCAATGTTTCAATTTGGAAACCAGCTTCTAGCGCAGTGCTTCCCTGTTACTATTTAATGAGACTGCTACAAGAAGCCGGTTTGCCTGATGGTGTTATTAATTTTTTGCCAGGTTCAGGGGGAACAGTTGGTGATCCAGTTTTGAAAGATCCTAATCTAGCAGGAGTTCATTTTACAGGATCTACTGAAACTTTCCAGTATATATGGAAAACAATCGGCTCTCAAATTGAGAAATATAAAACCTACCCTAGAATTGTAGGAGAAACCGGAGGAAAAGACTTTTGTTTAGCACATGAAAGTGTTGATATCGATGAATTGACTGCTGCAATGATAAGAGGAGCTTTTGAATATCAAGGTCAAAAATGTTCTGCTATGTCAAGAGCGTATTTACCAAATAGCATTTGGAATGAATTGAAGTCTAAGTATTTATCTGAATTAAAGAGTGTAAAAGTCGGACCTCCCGAAGATTTTTCTAATTTTATGAATGCAGTAATTGATAAAAAAGCATTCAAATCAATTACGCATTATATTCAATTCGCTGAAAAATCTAATGATGCTGAAATTATTTCTGGGGGAACATATGATGACACAACCGGATACTTTATTTCACCAACTACTATAGTTACAACGAACCCCAACTTTAAGACTTTAGAAGAAGAAATTTTTGGACCAGTATTAACTATTTATATTTATGATCCTTCTGATTGGTATGAAGTCCTTAAATTAATCGACAATACCTCTCCTTACGCATTAACAGGTTGTGTAATGGGTAAAAATAGAGAAGCTATCAAAGAAGCTACTGACCATCTAACTCATTCAGCGGGTAATTTTTATATAAACGATAAACCAACCGGTGCAGTAGTTGGGCAACAACCATTTGGCGGTAGTAGAGCCTCTGGTACAAATGATAAAGCTGGCTCAGAATTGAATTTACAAAGATGGACTTCTGTCAGAACTATAAAAGAAACATTTGAGACTCCCAATGATTATCGATATCCTTTTTTAGGTAAAGAATAATTAATTATGCCTACAGCAATGATAGCTCTTGGAGGTAACAGTATTTCACAAAAAGGTGAAGCCGGAGAAATTTCCTCACAATTCACTCATACTAGGCAAGCACTAGAGGGAATTAGCCATTTTATAAATCGGAACTATAATCTTTGTATAAATCATGGCAATGGTCCACAAGTTGGAAATGAATTATATAGAATGGAATTAACTCAAAATAAAATACCTTCACTACCTCTAGGTGTATGCGTTGCTGCTACGCAAGGGACAATTGGATATATGATTCAACAATCTTTACAAAATAAACTTAGAAATATGGACATAGACCGTGAAGTGGTAACTCTAATTTCCCAAGTAATTGTCAACGTTAATGATCCGCAAATTAGGGATCCGCAGAAGTTTATTGGCCCTAGATACATAAAAGAAAAAGCTGAAGATTTAGCTAACAAATTTAATTGGCATATTAAAGAACAGACTAAAGGTGATTGGAGACGGGTAGTCCCCTCCCCCATGCCAGAATTTATTATGCATGGGAAATCAATTAAGGCTTTAGTTGATAGAGGAACAATTGTCATCTCCTCTGGCGGTGGTGGTATTCCTGTTTTTAATAATGACGCTGGTCAGTTAGAAGGTCTAGACGCTGTTATAGATAAGGATTTCTCTGCAGCAAAATTAGGAAGAATCATTAGAGCTCAAGAGCTCTGGATAATAACAGATATTGATTCTGTTTATTTAAATTTTGGAACTAAAAAACAAAAAAGACTAAAAGTCACTACGAGAGATTATATTGAAAAATATTTGAATAAAGGAGAATTTCAGAAAGGTAGTATTGAGCCAAAAATTATAGCGGCTATCCACTTCTTAAAACATCATGGTGAAAAAGTAGTAATTACTTCAATACCATGTATAAAAAATGCATTAAATGAAACTGCAGGTACAATTATAAGGAATTAATTATGAAGATACATGAATACCAAGGGAAGAAAATATTCTCCAATTATGGAATGCCCGTTCAAGATGGATATATTTTTGAAAAAATTGAGGATGCTGAAAAAACAATTAAAAGAGTTCAAAAAGATTTCAATACCCAGGATGTAGTAGTAAAAGCACAGATCCATGCTGGAGGAAGAGGAAAAGGTGGCGGTGTAAAATATTCACCTAACTTTGAAGATGCTTTAGAAAATGCTAAAAATATTTTTGGGATGAACCTTGTCACTCATCAAACAGGTACGCAAGGTCAGCTTGTGAAAAAAGTATATGTTACAGAAGCTTTTGATATAGTTAAAGAATATTATGCCGCAATTACTCTTGATAGGAGTAAAGGGATGGATGTTTTTATGGTTTCTTCTGAAGGTGGAGTTGAAATTGAAAAAGTTGCTGAAGAAACTCCAGAAAAAATTACAAAAGTATATATTGACCCTTTATTGGGGATTAAATCATTTCAAGCAAAAAAACTTGCTTATGCCTTGAAATTATCTGGTGATCCATTTAAATCTGCTGTGAAAATTTTTATTCAAATGTATAAATGCTATCAAGGCACAGATGCAACAATTGTTGAAGTAAATCCATTAATTTTAACCAACAAAGATGAAATTATTGTTCTAGATTCTAAAATGAATTTTGATAATAATGCTCTTTTCCGTCATAAAGATATTTCTGAAATGAGAGACTTGGATGAGGAAGATCCTATGGAGGTTGAAGCAGGAAAATTTAACCTTAATTATATTAAGCTTAATGGGAATGTAGGTTGCATGGTTAATGGCGCTGGCCTCGCAATGGCTACAATGGATATCATTAAACTTGCTGGAGGAGAACCTGCAAACTTTTTAGATGTCGGAGGGACAGCTTCTTCCGAAACTGTTAAAAATGGATTCAGAATAATCTTATCTGATAAAAATGTAAAAGCTGTCTTAATCAATATTTTCGGCGGAATTGTTCGTTGCGATCGCGTTGCGAATGGTGTGGTTCAAGCAGTGAAAGAATTAGGGTTAGATGTTCCTGTAGTAGTTCGGCTTGAGGGTACTAATGCTGACATTGCTCAAAAAATACTTAGTGAATCCGAAGTATCCATTATAGCTGCAGTAGGTATGAAAGACGCTGCTGAGAAAGTTGTAACTGCCGCTACAGGCAATTAGGAGATTTTTAATGTCAATCCTAGTAAATAAAAGTTCAAAAGTCGTTGTACAAGGTATTACTGGCTCAGAAGGCCAATTTCATTCAAATCAAATGTTAGATTATGGTACTAGTATTGTTGCCGGTGTAACACCAGGAAAAGGAGGACAATATACTTTAGATAGTTCTATCCCAATATTCAACCTTGTAGAAGAAGCTGTCCGAGAAACTGGTGCTGATACCTCAATCATATTCGTACCTCCCCCATTTGCTGCTGAGGCTATTACGGAAGCTAGCCTTGCTGGAATAAAGGTTGTTGTTTGTATAACTGAGGGTGTTCCCGTTCAAGATATGGTAAAAGTCAAAAAAATTATTGAACAAAATGGAACAAGACTAATTGGTCCAAATTGTCCAGGTATTATTACTGTTGGAGAATGTAAATTAGGAATTATGCCAGGATTTATTTGCAAAAAAGGTCGTATAGGTGTTATTTCAAAATCAGGTACACTTACATACGAAGCCATAGATCAATTGGTAAATGTTGGTTTAGGGCAAACAACTGCAATTGGAATCGGTGGAGATCCAATTATTGGAACAACTATGAAAGATTGTTTAGAATTATTTGAAGCTGACCCAGAAACTGATGGAATTATTATTATAGGAGAGATAGGAGGGCAAATGGAAATTGAGGCTGCTAGGTGGGCAAAAAATAATGTAAAAAAACCAATAGTTGGGTTTATTGCAGGACAAACAGCCCCACCAGGTAGAAGAATGGGCCACGCTGGCGCAATAGTTTCAGGAGGAGATGATACAGCAAAAGCTAAAATGAAAATTTTAGATGAATGCGGAATAAAAGTAGCTGAATCGGTTGCTGATATTGGTTCGACAATGAAGAAAGAAATAGATAAAAAAGGGAAACTATGATAGATAGAACATTTGCAATAATTAAACCGGATGCCGTAAAAAATGGGCATACTGGTTATATTTATGATAGGATTCAAAAATTCAATTTTAAAGTTATAGGTGCAAAATTACTTCGAATGTCTCAAGAGCAAGCAGAAGGCTTTTATGGAATACACAAAGAAAGACCTTTTTTCAATGACCTTATACAATTTATGACCTCCGGACCATGTATGGTTCTTGCTTTGGAAAAAGAAAATGCTGTGGAATCTTGGAGAAAAGTTATCGGATCTACTAATCCACAAGAAGCTGAAGAAGGAACCATTAGAAAAGATTTTGCTACAAACGTACAAGAAAATGCAGTTCATGGATCAGACAGTATTGAAAATGCTCAAAAAGAAATTGCCTTTTTCTTTTTGGATAGTGAACTTCTAACTAATTAAGAAATGTTATTCATGCGAAACTTTATTTCCTTTTTGCTAATATTTATCTTTTTGTCATGTAGTGGAAGCGGCCTTGAAGGATTTGTCAACGAACCTATCACTATTACTGCGCTAGATCCAGACGAAGGTCAAGACTTAGATTATTTTTGGTCTGTAGAGAATCAGCCCGATGGTTCTCTAATTAATTCGCGTGATCTAAAAACATCCAATGGAGGTAAAGAAATGGTCTTTACTCCAGATTATCCAGGAGACTACTCAGTTGAACTTGTAATTTCGAAATATGGTGATGAAGTGGACGTCCAAAAATTTTTGTTTACTATATCAGACCAACAAGCTAATTCCAAATCTGATGATTCAAATGA
>CACKSF010000059.1 GCA_902602795.1 uncultured Fidelibacterota bacterium | reverse complement strand
TGCATGTGGTAAGCCAGTTATTGTAAACCGATTTTTTAAATTAAAATTATCTCATCGATTATTTAAACATAGACTATATAAAAGACGATTAAATCAAGAAATGGAAAACGATATTTCTAGTTTTTGTTTTGAAGCATATAAGCCAAATGATATTCCTTTAGCTCTTGAAAAAGCATTCAATCAGTTTAGTAGTAAGAAAGATAAAATAAAGGAATATCAAAAAAAGATGTTGTTCAAGCTTGATGGACTGGCTGCTAGCCGAGCTAAAGACGTTATCTTATCTTACAAAAATAATTAATCTATACGTCTTGAAAAAAATATTATTTGAAACACATCATCTTTATTATTGGCCTAACTTTCGACCGATAATTGATGAAATGATTATTTCTGAAAATTTTGAAATACATGTTTCCATGCCTCGACGTAACTTAACTTTTCAACAAAATATTTTAATCAAACAGTGTGATAATTTATCTATTAAGTTCATTACTGCAGATTCTGAGCAAAAAAGAATTGAAAAAATTTATAATGAAGCCTTCGATATTATTATTGTTGGTAATGTTGGAAAGCTAAATAAGATAGTTAATGATAAAACAATAGCCATTATGGTTTATCATGGAATTGGTTTAAAGCAATCTTATTACAAAGATATCAACAGCAGAATTAATATAAGAGCAGTCGAGTCTTTGGCCCGTTTTGATGAGCTAAAAAACAATGGGCATAAGAATTTACTGTTAACAGGATATACTAAGCTTGATAGGTTGTTTACAATAACAGACAAAGAAATTAATTCGATCAAAAAAAGTCTTCGATTGGATGAAAGTAAAAAAACAGTGTTGTATGCTCCAAGTTTTTATCCATCTTCAATTGAGAAAATTAGCAATCAATTGCCTTTAGTAAGCCAATATTATAACGTAATTATAAAATTACATGGATTTAGTTGGGAGCAAAAACGATATAAGTATCAAAACATGCTTTTTACTAAAATGGCAAATGAGAATCAAAATATATACTTGGTACCAAATGAGCAGTTTGACATAATTCCTCTTTATAAAATTGCTGATTTATTAGTGTCTGATATATCATCAACTTTATTTGAATACTTGCCACTAAATAGACCAATTATTCAAGCTGAATGTTATACTCTTAGGCTCAAGCATCGTATTTTCACTCATAGATTTTGGAAAAGACTAGATTTGAAAAGATGGGAAGATGTTGATTTCGTGTATAAAATATCTAATCCAGAAGACCTATTCAGTCGAATATATTACGCATTAGACAATGTGAAGGAAATGCAAACCTTTCGAAAAAATGCTTCCCAGTATTATCTTTATAAAGATGATGGAGGGGCATCTCGTCGCCTTATTATGGCATTAAAAGATTATAAATGAAGATAGCTGTTTACAGTCCTAATTGGATTGGAGATTCCGTTTTAGCATTGCCTTTTATAAAAGCATTAAAGAGTCGTTATCCAAATGCAAAAGTGTATATATTTTGTAAGGAATGGGTCTCAGATATTTACAAAAACCATCCTGATATAGATAATATAATATCTGTTCAAAAAGCGACATTAGAAAGTTTTATAGGTACAATAAAATGTGGCCTAAGACTTAGAGATATTAAATTAGATTATTTTTTTACTCTTACAGATTCCTTTCGCAGTGCTTTAGTTTTACGGGCTGCAGGATCCTCAAAAACCATAGGATATAAATCCCAAATGAGATCATTCCTTTTATCTGACTCAAGAAGTAAATCAAAGTTGACAATTCATAGATCAAAAAAATATTTGGGTTTATTAAATGATTTTGAAGAACTAAACATAAAACCATACTTACATATTTCTACAAGTGAACAAAAATGGGGACTGAAAGAAATGAGAAAAATGGGAATGGATGAACCAATAGGGTTGTTTCCATTCAGCGTTTCCATTAAAAGGACAATACCAAAATCTGCAATAATTAAATGGCTACAAAATTCAAAAAGTGATCATCTTATTTTTGGATCTAAAAATGATATTCATAAAGGGAGTAACCTTATAGATTCGTGCCAAAACTTATCAATACACTCAATTTGTGGTAAATATACACTTCGGCAGTCTATTATCCTTATCTCACTTTGCAAGTACGCATTAGCAGCCGATAGTGGTTTAGGACATATTTCTGCAGCTTTAGGAATACCAACTATTTCCTTTTTCGGAGTTGGCTCTCCTAATGTAACTGCACCTATAGGCAAGAAAGTTAAAATTATCAAACATTGTTATCCATGCAAAAGAGATTTATGTGCGAATTCTAATGCAGAAGTTTTTTGTTTGAAAAAAATTTCTAAGCAAGACATAGAACATGCTGTTAAAAAGTTAACAATAAAGTAAATTCATATAAATTAATGAAAGCCTTTATTTTAGCAGCTGGCGTTTCGAGGCGTCTTTACCCACATACTTACAATATCCCCAAATGTTTGTTAAAGGTTGGCAATAAGCCTATAATTCACTACCAAATGGAAGCAATTAAAAGTTTAGGTATAACAGAAATTTCGGTTATTGTAGGCTATCATAGAGAAATTCTTATGAAGCATCTTAGGGATAACTTTCCATCCTTTAATTATAATTTTGTTATAAATCATCATTATTTTGAAACGAATACGGCATTTTCATTACATACGGGAAAAGAATTTTTAAATGATGATCTTATTTTAATGAATGCTGATGTTGTTTATCCTAAAGGGCTTTTAAAAAGATTAATAAATTCAAAGCATGAGACAGCTCTTGCCGTTGATATTAAATCTTGTGGCAGAGAGGAAGTGAAAGTCATTGACGGCGGCGCTGATAAGATTGTTGCGATTGGCAAAGAATTGATAGAAGCTCATTGTCTTGGTGAATTTATTGGAGTAGCGAAACTATCAAAAGATTTTTGTAAATATTTTTCCAAATCATTAGATGATCTTATTGAATCTGGTGGCTTGAATGATTATTTCGAAGCAGCTATTCATCCTCTCCTAGAAAAAAAAGATATTCATTATGTTGATGTATCTGAATTTCCTTGCATGGAGATTGACTTCATTGAAGATTTAGAAAAAGCCCGTACTTTATTCTAGCTAAAAATAATTTTTTTTAATATTGGTTAAGTAATTCTTCCTTTTTAGGAATGCAAACAAACATTATCATGTTAAGACATTTAATAAAATATTAAATTAAGTCTTATCATTAAAACAATTATTACGCAAAGGCAAAGCATATGAATTCGCTGAAAAATGAATTAAAAAATCAAATACCGGTCCTTCAAAATGATATAAAAAAATTGATATCTGAAAAGGGCGAACAGAAAATTAGCGAAGTAACAGTTGCCCAAGCTTATTCAGGGTTACGGGGAATTAAAGCATTTGTCTGTGACACATCTTCTGTATCAGCAGATAAAGGTTTAATTATTAGAGGAATACCACTTTTAGAAATGACTCATGTTTTGCCGGAAGAAGTTTTCTACTTACTTCTAACAGGTAAACTTCCAAATAAGGCAGAACTACAAGAGCTACAGAAAGAGTTTTCAAAGCATCTTATAGTTCCTAGTTATGTTTGGAATATTCTTAAGGAGATGCCAAAGGATGCTCACCCAATGACGATGTTCAATACTGGTATATTAGCTATGCAAGGTGAAAGTGTATTCTATGAAAAATATTCAAAAGGAATGCCAAAAACAGAATATTGGGAGGCGGTTTTGGATGATGGCATTAGATTACTTGCAAAATTACCTTCCCTTGGTGCTGGAATTTATCGAATGCGTTTTAAAAAAGGAGATAGGATTGATGCAGATCCAAACAAGGATTGGTCTGGTAATTTTGTAAATATGGTAGGTCTTCCAGATGAGTCTGGTGATCTTCATAAATTAATGCAGTTATATTTTATGCTACACTGTGATCATGAAGGAGGAAATGTAAGTGCATTTGCCTCTCATACTGTAGCATCAGCATTATCTGATCCTTATTACGCTGTCTCTGCCGGATTAAATGGATTAGCGGGTCCATTACATGGACTTGCGAACCAAGAGTGTTTAAAGTTTGTTTTAAGCGTGCGCGATGAATTTAAAGGCCTGCCAAACTCAAATCAGTTGAAAGAATATTGCTGGGACAGGTTAAATAATGGACAAGTAATTCCAGGATATGGCCATGCTGTGTTACGATGTCCCGATCCGAGGTTTTCTGCTTTCGTAAAATTCGGTCAGGATCATATTAAAAATGATGATGTTTTTGGTATTGTTGATTTATTGTTTAAAGTTGTACCAGATGTGTTACAAAAACATGGCAAAGCCAAAAATCCTTGGCCAAATGTAGATGCCGCATCAGGGGCTTTGTTATACCATTATGGATTAAAAGAATTTAATTTTTACACGGTCCTTTTCAGCATTTCACGATCTATGGGTATGATATCACAAATGGTATGGGAGCGTGCTTTAGGTATCCCTATTACTAGGCCAAAGTCAGTAACAACTGACTGGATTAAATCATCGGTTTATTAGTTACGATGTCCAGAATCTTTTTCCCAGTAGTAAAAATATGGGTTTTCACTTCATTAACTTTTGGAAAAGATGTTTATCAATCCATAAGGCTTTATGATCCATCTCCTTCAAACATTGCTATTGTAGCTAGCCAAGGGATTCCCTTAGATCATATTGGAGGCAAAAGAGGTGTGTATGTCGATCTTACCTGTACTAAAAACCAAGCAACTAATTTGCTATCAAAAGGATTAACATTAGATATTTTAGTCCCTGACCTTACTTTTTTTTATAAAGAAAGAAATAGGCCTGCAATTTCTCGAAATTTTCCTTTGGGGTCTATGCAAGGTAATTACACCTGGGATGAGTTAAACAATCGATTTGATGAATTATTAAATTTATATTCAAATATTATTTCTGAAAGATTAGTAATAGGCGAGTCTGTTGAAGGCCGTGATATTTGGGCATTTAAAATTTCAGATAATCCTAATGTCGATGAGAACGAGCCCGAGGTCCTCTACACTTCATTAATCCATTCTCGAGAGCCTTTGAGTATGATGAGTCTTTTTTATTTTGCTCAAAAGCTTGCAGAAGGATATAATGTAGATGATGAATTAACTTACTTGGTAAATAATAGGGAAATGTGGTTTGTACCCGTGGTTAATCCAGATGGATATGTATTTAATGAGGAAATTGAACCATTTGGTGGAGGGATGCATCGAAAAAACAGGAAAAATACAAATTGCGGAAATGGCACAGGTCGAGGGATAGATTTAAATAGAAACTTTGGGTACGGATGGGGTGCTGATAATATAGGTTCCTCTTCAGATCCTTGTTCAGAAGTATATAGAGGAGATTCTCCGTTCTCCGAACCAGAAACAGAAGCTGTTAGAGATTTTATTTTAAATCATGACTTTAAAAATGTTTTGCACTATCACTCTTATTCTAATTTGTATATTCATGCTTTCGGGGATGGATCTTACCCAGAAGAACCTGATCTAACTACACATAGTGAGATTGGTCTTGAGATGGCTAGACATAATGATTATTTTGTTGGAACAGGATTGGATGGGATAGGGTATACTGTAAATGGAGATGCTGTAGATTGGAGTTATGGGGATCAAGGCTTAATCGCATATGTTCCAGAAGTAGGTTCATATTCGCAAGGGTTTTGGCCATCTGAAGATGAAGTAGAACAATTATGTATAGATCAACTTCACCCGAATAAAATATTTTCTTTTGTAGCTGGATCTGATATTATCGTTCACTCTTTTGAAATCTCTGAAGAATTTCTTTTACCAGCTGCTGAGGCAGATATTGAAATTCTTATTCAGAATAGAGGACTTACTAACTCTGCTGGTGATATTGAAATAAGCTTTACACCATTGAACAATTGGATTTATTTCGATAATGGACCTTATATTATTAGTGAAATAGATGCACGAGATGCGGATGATGTAACATTAACATTTACCGTTTCTCCTGATGCAAGCCCAGGCGTTTCTTCCGGAATAATAGTTAATATTACCAGTGAAAATAGTTATTCACGATCTCAAGTCATTAATTTTGTGATCGGAGAGCCGCAAATAATATCTATTGATAATTTTGAAAATGGTTTAGACGATTGGGATGTAAACGGTGATTGGGGACTTTCTAATGATTCGTTCAGTGGCCTATATTCATTATCAGATAGTCCGGATGGTGATTATCAAGGTGGTCAGGAAACTTTTGCTGAATACATAAGGGAGGTGGATCTTCAATTTATTTCTAACCCAGTTATAAAATTCAATGCAAAATGGGATATTGAGTCAAGCTATGATTTTGTTCGATTTCAGGCACTGATCTTCGATTCAGGTTGGGTTAGCTTATCAGGTCAATATACAGAAACTGGTTCGGGGCAACCTGCTCAAGCCTTTGGTGAACATGGCTATGATGGTCTTCAAGAAGACTGGGTGGAAGAAACTATTTATTTGGATCACTTAGATGAATTCCAAATTATAGGATTTCGTTTCGTTCAGACTTCAGATAACTTTGTAGAAGGCGATGGTTTTTCTTTAGATAATTTTCAAATTTTAGGGTATCCTTCTGGATTAATAGGTGATTTTAATTCAGATGCAGGAGTTGATATTTTCGATATTTTAGGGTTAGCAGATTTGTTGCTTTTTGGTGGTGATCC
>CACKSF010000058.1 GCA_902602795.1 uncultured Fidelibacterota bacterium | reverse complement strand
CTTGCTGAACCAATTCAACCTTTATGCAGCAAGAATTGTACTGGATTGTGCCCTTTATGTGGTACAGAAAAAACTAATTCATGCAATTGCAATGTGCATGCAAATAACGATGCTTGGAACAAGCTTAAAGATTTACAATTTTAATAACATTAAGGAGTATTTATGGCACTTCCAAAAAGACGTCAATCAAAATCACGAGGACGAAAAAGAAGAACTCATTACAAGTCTTCTCTTCCCCAGGTTGTAAAATGTAAAGTGACAGGCGAGGTACATCTTCGCCATCATGCATATTATCATAATGATATTCTTTATTACAAGGGAAAGCCTGTAGGTTCGGAATCATAGTAAAAAACGTGATTTTATTTTATCATTATTAATAAAATTGTCCAAAAAACTTTTCAAAAGCCCAAAAATCTCCAGTACAAAGATGAATGCTAAGATAACAGCGACAGCACACAGTACCCCTAAAAAGATTTTACATAATCTAGATTTGGAAAAGATTGTTGATACTAGCGATGATTGGATAAGATCCAGAACTGGTATAAAACAAAGGTATATTGTAGAAGATGGAGAAGCTAGTTCTGACATTTCTACTAAAATAGCTGAACAGCTCTTGGAGAAAAGTAATATTCATTCTGATGAGATTGATTTAATTATTGTTGGTACTGTTACACCAGATCACTACACACCATCTACCGCAGCTCTAGTACAAAAAAATATTAATGCAAATAATGCATGGGGATTTGACTTAAGTGCAGCCTGCTCTGGATATATTTTTGGCTTAGAAACGGGATCAAATTTTATTAAATCAGGACAATATAAAAACGTGATGGTCATTGGTGTAGACACAATGAGTTCAATTTTAGATTTCCAAGACAGAGATACCTGTGTAATATTTGGTGATGGTGGTGGAGGTGCGATTTTGCAACCAACAAAAGAAAAATCTGGAATCATTGATTCTATTCTACATATGGATGGGAACGGAGGTGATTATTTAATAGTTCCTGCTGGTGGAAGTCGTATTCCTGCTTCAATTGATTCTGTTACAAATAGAAGTCATTTCATAAAGCAAGACGGAAAAACTGTATTTAAGCATGCTGTGAAAGGGATGGCTGAAGTTTCAAAAAAAATATTAACAAAAAATAATTTATCTGGAAACGATATTTCATTGTTTATTCCTCACCAAGCAAATAAAAGAATTATAGATGCCACAGCAAAAAAATGTGGAATAGAAGAGGATAAAGTTTTAATTAATATAGAAAAATATGGAAATACAACTGCAGGTACTATACCTATTGCAATGAATGAAGCTATTACTGAAAACAGAATAAATGATGGAGATTATATTTTACTTTCATCTTTTGGTGCTGGTTTTACATGGGGAAGTATGTTAATCAAAATGGAAATGAAATCTTGAAAACTGCTTGGATTTTCCCAGGACAGGGATCTCAATATATTGGGATGGGAGAAGATCTCTATGAGAGATCAGAATTAGCTAAAGAATATTTTAAAATGTCAAAAGAAATATTAGGCTTTGATGTCCTATCAATAATTTCTAATGGACCTGAAGATCTATTAAATAAAACTAAATATACGCAGCCTTCTATCTTCATCACATCTGTAATTCTTGGTAAAATTCTAATTGAAAGAGGACTCCAACCACTCGCAGTTGCTGGACATAGCTTAGGAGAGTATTCGGCATTAACAGTTAGTAATTCTGTTAGCTTTGAAAAAGGATTAGAATTGGTAAAAGTTCGATCTGAAAGTATGGAAAAAGCAGGACATCTACAAAATGGCACTATGGCAGCAATCGTAGGTTTAGAAGAAAAAGAAGTTCAATTAATTTGCTCCTCATATAAGGGGAAAGGATTAGTTGTAATTGCAAATTATAATTCTCCTAAACAATTTGTGGTATCAGGTACCTCTGATGCCATTGTTGAAACAATTGAAAAAGCAAAAAATAAAGGAGCAAGGTTAGCCTTAGAACTAAAGGTAAGTGGTGCATTTCATTCTCCATTGATGAATCCAGCTAGGGAAGATTTAAATGCAATACTTGATTCAATAAATTTTAAAAATCCTAGGTACCCAGTATTCAATAATGTAGATGGCAAACCAATCTTAAATGGTGATAAAATTAAAAAATCTCTTATACAGCAACTGGAAAAACCCGTTCTTTGGGCTAAATCTATAGTTGAAATGAAAATTTTTGGTGTTGAATCTTTTTTGGAAGTAGGTCCTGGTAAAGTTTTACAGGGTTTAAATAAACGAATTGATAGGTCTTTAATTTCTGAAGGGGTAGATTCGCTCAATAAAATGGAGACTTTTTTTGTTTAGTTTAGAAAATAGAGTAGCAATTGTTACTGGTGCTTCTCAAGGCATTGGGAAAACTACAGCTGAATTATTTGCAAAAGCAGGAGCACACGTTGTTTGCATTGCCAGAAATGAGAAAAAAATAAAAGATTTAGTAAATATAATTTCTAAAAATGGTAATTCTGCAAGTTATGAACGTTGTGATATTAGTGATGGTGACCTGCTTCAAAATAAAATCAAATCGGTTATTAACAATTATGGGAAAATTGATATTTTAGTCAACAATGCAGGTATTACCCGAGACTCTTTGGTCTTAAGAATGAAGAATTATCAATGGGACGATGTTTTAAATACAAACTTAAAAGGTACCTTTTTCTCGACAAAATCAGTTTTAAGATCTATGATGAAAAATAAATATGGCAGGATCATAAATATAACTTCTATCGTTGGACTTCAAGGAAACTCTGGGCAAAGTAACTACTCAGCATCCAAGGCTGGATTAATCGGTTTTTCTCAATCAGTTGCTAAAGAAGTTGCTTCTAGAGGAATAACAATTAATTGTATTGCTCCAGGGTGGATTGAAACTGAAATGACAAACAACTTACCACAAAATAGAAAATCTGAAATTATTAAAAATATACCAATCGGAAAGACTGGAAGAACTGAGGATATTGCTTACACTGCTCTTTTTCTGGCCTCAAAAGAATCAAACTATATTACTGGACAAACCATCACAGTTGATGGTGGTCGCGTTATTAATTAAAATCAAGGAGAGAACATGTCAACATTTGATAAAGTAAAAGATGTCATTATAGATAAACTTGGTGTTGAAGAAGAATCAATTAAACCAGAAGCTCATTTTGTCAATGATTTAGGAGCAGATTCCTTAGATACAGTTGAACTTATCATGGAATTTGAAGAAGAATTTAGTATAGAAATTCCTGATGATGATGCTGAGAAAATTACTACTGTAGGTTCAGCTGTGGAGTATATTGAAAAACACCAATAAAAAAAATGAATCAAAATAAAATTGTAATTACAGGGATTGGTGCACTTGCCCCAAATGGTAATAATGTAACCGAGTTTTGGGAAAATTTAACCAAAGGTGTAAGTGGAATAGCCCCAATTACTTATTTTAATACAGATGATCATAAAGTTAAGATTGCTGGAGAATTAAAAAATGTCTCCACCGATCATATAATTGATCCTAAGGAAATTAGGAAACTCGATCCTTTTTCTATTTATGCTATTTTAGCTACTCATGAAGCCATAGAGATGTCTGGCCTCAATGATCAGTCATTCGAATTTGACAGAGCGGGAGTTGTAATTGGTACAGGTGTTGGAGGTATACAAACTTTAGAAGATCAGCACAGCACTATTGAAAATCGTGGTGCTAGGAGAGTCTCGCCTCAATTTGTTCCAAAAATGATTTCTAACATTGCAGGTGGGCATCTTTCATTAAGATGGAACCTACGAGGTCCCAACCAAACCGTAACATCTGCTTGTGCATCTGGGACTGATGCAATTGGGATAGCAATGAGACTAATTTCATCAGGTGACGCTGATATAATGATCACAGGAGGAACGGAAGCAAGCATTACTCCCTTGACAATCGCAGGGTTTGCTAATATGAAAGCATTATCTCAATCCAACGACTATCCGCAAAAAGCAAGCAGGCCTTTTGATCTAAACCGAGATGGTTTTGTATTGAGCGAAGGATCAGGTATGTTGGTACTAGAGTCAGAAGCGCATGCTAGGAATAGAGGTGCTGAAATATTAGCAGAACTTGCTGGCTATGGAGCTAGTGATGATGCATTCCACATAACTCAACCTTCTCCAGGAGGAATGGGAGCATACAAGGCTATGGAAAAGGCAATCTTCAACGCAAAACTTAATATAAATCAAATCGATTACATTAATGCACATGGGACATCTACCCCTTTTAATGATAAAAATGAATCAAAAGCCATCCAAAGTTTATTTAAAGATCATAGTAAGAATATGAAAGTCAGTTCTACTAAATCAATGACTGGTCATTTATTAGGAGCAGCTGGTGGCATAGAGGCGGTCTCCTTAGTGAAATCAATTAGTACTCAAATAATTCCACCAACCATTAATTATGAGACACCAGATCCTGATTGCACATTGAATTATGTCCCAAATCATTCACAAAATTTTAGTTTCGAATGCGCTCTTTCTAATACTTTTGGATTTGGTGGACATAACGCTGTAATCTGTATAAAAAAATATTGTTAACTCGTCTTTTTACAAACATAAAAACATTTCTTGATAAATCGAAATCTAATGCCAGGATTGAAAAAAAAATAGGATACCATTTCAAAAATAAGTTACTTATAGAACAGGCACTTACTCACAAATCTATTAATAATTCTCCTCGGTTTAACTATGAAAGGTTAGAATTTCTAGGAGATTCAGTACTTGATATTGTGATAAGTAGAGAATTAATGAGGGAATTTCCAGATGGAGATGAAGGTTTATTGACACAGCGTAGAGCAGCGCTTGTTCAAAAACCTTTTTTAGCAAATATTGGTAGATTGTTAAACTTAATGGATTATTTAAAAATTGAACAAAATATTGATTTAACAATTAATAAAATTGCAGATAAACAACTGGCTAATATTTTCGAAGCATTAATTGGAGCAATATATCTGGATGGTGGTATTAATCCTTGCAAAATTTTGATTTTAAATACAGTTTGGGAACACAGAAAAGAAGGATGGAAATCAACAAACTACAAAGGTAAACTAATCGAATTCTGCCATTTAAAAAATTATAATAATCCAATTTTTAAATTAAAAGATATCTTCGGTCCAGATCATGAACGAACATTTGAAATTCAAGTTACTATCGGTGATAAAGTTTATTCCTCAGGATTTGCTACCAACAAAAAAAATGCAGAACAAATAGCAGCTCATCTTGCTCTTGAAGAACTAGGTGCTTCTTATTAGCTTTCTATCTTTTTAATTTTATCTCTTATTTCTGCCGCGACCTCATATTTCTCATTCTTTACAGCATTTTTAAGCCTAATTTTAAGTTTATTTAGGATATTTTTGCTATTGATGGTATTTTTGGATTTAGATAACGTATCTGTCTGAAGGCTTGGATTTTTAATTAAATCATCAGCAATTAAAATTGGAGCCTTTTCTCTTAAAGAAATAGCGATAGCATCACTAGGTCTAGAATCAATATTATACTTCCCATACTTTTTTGATTCTAAATCAATAACTGAATAAAAGACACCATCTTTTAATTCTGTTATTCTGACTCTTTTAATAGTAAAACCTATTTCAGATAATAAATGACAAATGAGATCGTGAGTCATAGGTCTTTTTTCCTCAATCGATTCAAGTGCTAAAGCAATTGACTGAGCTTCAGAACTTCCAACTGATAGAGAAATGCAATCATCTCCTTCTTTATCTTTCAGTAAAATAAAGTAACTTCTGGTAGAAGGGTGATAAGATATCTTTAAAACTTTTACAATAATCAATTTTTTTTGCTTAATTCGTTTTTCAACCTTACAATTTTTTCAACTGGACTTGGATCAGTTTCGTTTAGGATTGCACACCAAAAACTTAACCAATCTCCATAATTAATCATATGCAAAAACCTTTCCTGAAATGTTTTACCAATAATCTTAATAGAATATTGAGGCACGTTAATCTCATTTAATATTTTTTCAGTAATATTTTTACGGATTTTTATCCTACCACTATCTCTATCATCTTCCAACCACAAAACACACAAAAATTTAAAAAATTCAGAATTATTTTTCCATCCAACTATTTCATTATGATTTAGTTCAGGAAGCTCATTGTTGTATGCAAGCATTTTTCCATTTTCGTTTATTTGACCTTTTAACCGAACTGCATTTATACGCATTGATGAGGTATTGGAATATATAATTGGTATTTTTTTATATATTTTATGGGCTAATTCATAAACAGGGTTTTCATTGCCTTCATTACTATATACAACCCGATTTTTCTCTAAATTAGTAATAGAATTGCCAATCCAAGAATCTAAATCAGATTGAATTATGCCAACTTTTTCTATCAATTTAATAATTGGAATAAATGAAAATGCAACTGCAGCTCTAGGTTGTAAACCTGAAGGAATTTTTATAAAATCTTTTTCATTTTTTTTTAATAACTTAAGAAGTTCCCCACCAGTTGTAATTCCACATATGCTTGCACCGCTCTTAATTGATTTATGAAATGCTGAAATTGTTTCTTCAGTATTGCCTGAGTAGGAAGAACAAATAACAAGAGATTGTGAATTTACCCATTCAGGAATCGAATAGTCCCTGCAGACTACATATGGTATTTTAATATTTGAATTCTCTAGAACAGAAACAATATCTCCACCAATAGCGGAACCGCCCATACCAGCTACAACGATATTTTGAATATGTGCATAATCATTTTTAAGATTTATTTTATTTCCTATAACTATCGCATCTTTTAAATTGTTTGGAAAATTCCAAATCGATTGAAACATGTTTTCTTGGTCATACTTTTTAAACATTAAAATCTCCTGTTTTCTAATAAATCAATGAACATAAATAATTCGTCAGTATTAATATGATTTAATTTTTCAAGCATC
>CACKSF010000057.1 GCA_902602795.1 uncultured Fidelibacterota bacterium | reverse complement strand
TCTGTTATAGACGTCAGTGACTATACAAATTTCCCTGAAATTATGGATGGCCGAGTTAAAACGATAAATCCTCTTGTCGAAGGAGGAATCTTAGGGATTCGAGACCAGCACATTACCGATGCAGAAGAGAACAAAATAAAATGGATTGACCTTGTCGTTTGCAATCTCTATCCATTTTCAGAAACTATTTCTAAAAAAGATTCCAGTCTGGCATTAGCACTGGAAAATGTAGATATTGGTGGTCCAACCATGGTTCGGTCAGCTGCAAAAAATATGGGTTGGGTTGCTGTCTGTGTTAACCCTAAAGATTACTCACTGATAATGAACGAAATTGAAAACAACGAAGAAATTTCTTTTGAAACTAGAAAGCATCTTTCATCGAAAGCCTTCGGACATACTGCTCAGTATGATACCTTAATACACAATTTTCTAAAAGAAGATTCCCTTACAAAAACATTCTCGCTTACATATGAAAAACATTCTGAAATGAGATATGGAGAAAACCCGCATCAATCTGCTGCATCTTATAAGATTCCGGGGAATGATGAACCTAATATTCTAAATGCGACTATTCATCAAGGGAAAAAACTGTCTTACAATAATATAATGGATGCTGACGGTGCCCTTGCCTGTGTTAGAGAATTTGACGAACCCGCCTGTGTTATTGTAAAACACGCCAACCCCTGTGGTGTTGCAACGGGCAATAACTTATTGGATGTTTATAATAGAGCTTTTAATGCTGACTCATTATCCGCATTTGGTGGAATCATTGCACTAAACCGTACTTGTACTGCTGAAGTAGCAAAAGCAATTACTAAGGTGTTTGTAGAAATAGTGCTCGCCCCAAACTTTGAACCCGAAGCTTTACAAATTTTGCAAACGAAAAAAAATCTTCGAGTTTTGGAAATTGGAGATTTCAGTAAGCGAAAAAATAAATTAGAAATTAGAAATGTGGATGGAGGAATATTAGTCCAAGATACAGATACAAAAATTTTATCCTTAGATGATTTTAAGGTAGTAACACTCAAACAACCAGCAGAAAAAGATTTATCCACTGCCCTCTTCACTTGGAAGGTATTAAGACACGCAAAATCTAATGGAATACTAATTTCAAAAAATAATACAACCGTAGGCTTGGGTGCAGGACAAGTAAGTAGAGTAGACGCTGTACATATGGCACTGAAAAAAGGAGGTGGAAATGTTAAGGGAGGCGTCCTCGCATCCGATGCGTTTTTCCCATTCCGTGATAGTATCGACACCATTAAGGATTCTGGAATTAGTACCATACTCCAACCAGGAGGATCCATTAGAGATCAAGAAGTTATTGATGCATGTAATGAATATGGATTTGCTATGATCTTTACAGGGACAAGATGCTTCAAGCATTAATAAAGAAATAAATAAAACTATTTATGATTATATTAGTTCTAGAATCGATTTTATTCCAAAGAGCTAGCTAACAAAATTCTAACATAAAACTATTAAGATCTTATTAAAATTTTGATGGAGCGGACTTGAACAAAGAGGTAACCAAAACGATCCTAAAACTATTTGGTGTTCTCGCTGCACTCTATATGTTTCTTGTAGGGATTAATGGTATGTCTTCTGCAATCAAACACATGGGAGCAGGAGTAGCTGAATCTATTTTTACAGCGACAAGTAATCCGTTTGTCGCTTTATTTATAGGCGTGTTTGCAACTGTTCTTTTTCAAAGTTCTTCTACTACAACTTCCTTAATTGTTGGCATGGTAAGTAGTGGAGCCTTGGGTATTTCAGGAGCAATCCCAATGATTATGGGAGCGAATATAGGAACAACCGTTACGAATACAATTGTCTCTGTTGGCCATATAAATAAAGGGAATGAATTCAAACGAGCTTTTGCTGCCTCAACCGTGCACGACTTTTTTAACATTTTAGCCGTACTCATAATATTCCCGCTTGAAATCACTTTCCACTTTATTGAAAAACTAGCAAGAACTTCAGCAGAAGTATTGTTTGGCACTATGTTAAATGTGGATGTTCTCCAAGCAAAAAGCCCTATTAAAATAGCTGTAAAATCTGGAGCAAAATTAATTGAGAGCTTTACTTTTGATAATGATATCTTTTATTTAGTTATCAGCGTTCTAATAACATTCATCTGTTTAGTTTCTATCGTGAAACTCCTCCGGAGTCTTGTTTTAGAGAAAATAGAGGCATTTTTTGATCAATATATTTTTAAAACTGCTTTACGCGCCATTGGATTCGGTATTGTTCTTACTATTATGGTACAAAGTTCATCTATCACAACTTCATTAGTAGTCCCTCTTGCAGGAGCGGGAGTATTAACATTGAAAAAAATATTCCCTTTCACACTTGGGGCGAATATTGGAACAACGGTTACTGCACTTTTAGCAGCACTTACAGGTACAGTAGCTGCTCTTGTTGCCGCTATCAGTCACTTACTTTTTAATATTTTTGGTATTGCCGTTATATATGGTATCCCTCAATTAAGAGCCATACCACTTTTTTTAGCAGAAAAAATTTCTGAACTAGCAGTGAAAAACAAATTCATACCGATCATTTACCTACTAATTGTTTTCGGTGCTATTCCACTTTCTATTATTTTATTAACTTCTTAAGATCGTAAAAGGTATCTGTTATGTCCATTTTTAAAGATATTGTTTCCATTTGGAAATCTGAAGATTTATTATCTCAGGCATGGGATGAATCACGAGAAATGTTGGAGTTTTCCGAAGATATGTTTTCTTCTGCAAAAAAGTATCTACGTAGAGGGGTAAAAATAAAGAAATTAAAAAAACTAAAAAAAGAAGATAAAAAGATTAATACATTTCAACAAATTGTTCGCAAAAAAGTTGTTACTCACTTTTCCGTTTTAAAAAACATAGACAACCTACCTAATGGGTTGGTACTTCTAAATATGGTAATTGATGTTGAGAGACTTGGAGACTACACAAAAAACATATTAGATATGGCAATCTATTACCCAGAAGCCCTAGTATCCGAAGAACTACTTCCTGAGCTCAATACGCTCGAAAATGAGGTAGTCTCAAGATTCCAAAAAACATGTGAAGCTGTTGGAAGACAAGATGTTGTTTTAGCAGAGCATTTGTTAAAGACTCACCAAAAATCTTTAGCGGTTGTTTCTGATGATATCGTGCACAACTGTATTTCTGGCAAAATAGACTTTAAAAATAATAAACAAGCTACTGTTGTGCCGCTTTATGCTAGATATTTAAAACGAATAGGTTCTCATTTAAAAAACATTTCAACTACTATGGTAAACCCATACGAATATATTGGATATAAAAAACAATAATTTTGTTTTGCTATTCCCCTTTTCTATTTGATCTATATAGTTAAATTTCTCCCCAATTTTTTAGACTTAAGAGAAAAATATATGTCAAACATCAAACAAATTTATTTCTGTCCACTTACATTCTTATTTATCCTAATACTTGATTTTGGAGTATCCCAAGAATATAACTGGTCTGCTAACTTACGTTTCCGTGCCAGAACCGATAAAGCTTCATCGGTAGATTGGCAGAAAACATCTGCAACAATTACGGAAACCAGATCTCGTCTAGGTCTTGATATATTAGGTGAATATGCTTCTGCAAAGTTCATTCTACAAGACTCTAGATATTTAGGAAACGTAGAAAACACCCCTGGGGTTACAGCTGCCACTGCATCACCTTTTTTGCACCAGGCATATTTTACTTTTAGCAATCTAAAAATTCCTTTCTTTGATTACGATTTTGTGAAAATTGGACGATTTGAATTGGCTTTAGGAAATCAAAGGTTGATAGCAAAAAACAATTGGAACAACATTGGGAGAAGTTTCGAAGGCTTTTTAGGAAAAGACAATTTCTTATCTGGTGAATTATTGTTAATGCATTTATTTATTAACGAAACCATGGATGAATCACATGATGATAAAAAAGATGTTGTAATTGATGGTGTATACTGGACCAAAACTATTCCATTTTTGGCACAAAATTCAGTTTATGATGTATATTTTCTCAATTTTAGAAATATGGATTTTCTTGGGTCGGAAAACTCATTGGCGTCCTATAACAATATAGGTCTGAGGTTCAACGGTCAAAACGATAATTTTGTTTTAGAGTCAGAGTTTACTCTTCAGAATAGTTCAGGGACATCATCAAAAAATGATGTGTCTGCAAGTCTTTTTTCCTTTAATCTAGGATATAAACCTGCTGGTACACGTTTTCTAAATAGTGTTTTCCTAGGATTAGATCGAATATCTGGTGATGATTCATCTACCGAGACAGCAGAAGGTTTTTCAAAAGAATTTGGCGCAAGACATAAACATCATGGTTTCTATGACTACACCGATCACAAGAAATACTTTGGCCATGACCATGATGGACTTAATGAGATTAATGTTAGAGCAAATTTTGATATCTTAAAAAGAACTAACTTACTCGTTGCTTCACATAATTTTAGAAGCTCTGTAAAAGATATCTATTATGGTAATGAAGTGAATTTTATTTTTAAAACTAAGCACAATGATGAAGTCTCTTCAGAAATAGGATCTGTTTTTTATTTTCCCGATCAAGGAGATAAAAAAACACTTCCTTTTTTATATTTAATGATAACCGCTAATTTTTAAAGTAGCTCAGACTCAATTTTTTCTTTTATCATATCTCTTACTTTATTGAATTTTTTTAATTCAAAAATTTTAGGGTCTGGAATATTCCAATCTAATATTTGTGCTCCGGGAATGATTGGGCATGCATCTCCGCATCCCATCCCAACAATGTAGTCATACTTTTTGTCTTCTACTTGACTTGTTGATTTAGTTTTTCCCTTGTGGACGATCCCTATGCTATTTAAAGAATGAATAGCTTTGGGGTTGACTTCCTTTGCAGGGCTTGATCCAGCCGAAAAGGCTCTCAGTTGATCAGGGAAAAAATGATTAGAAATAGCTTCAGCCAATTGACTCCTACAGGCATTCTCCACACAAACAAATAAAACTGTTTTAGCGTTATTATTCATATACATTCTTATAAATAAAATAAACTATCAATGTTCCGATAAATTGAGCAAATATAAATGGAATTACATCTGAAGGGATAATTCCCGTAAAAGTATTGCTAAGGGTTCTAGCTATTGTAACAGCCGGATTGGAAAAAGAAGTCGATGAAGTAAACCAGTATGCTGCTCCAATATATAAACCTACTGCAACAGCCACCATTTCAGGTTTTTGTTTACTCACCAATAAAATCGTTATTAACAAGCCAAAAGTTGCAATAATCTCAGATATAAAAATTCCTGTGGTTAATCTTTTATTATCTGATATAAATATAATCTCTAAGTCAAAAATAATATTCGCAACCATTACCCCAAAAATACCTCCAATGACTTGGCAAACTATAAAAAGTAGGGTCTCATATTTTGTTAGCTTCCCCAATAGCATCATTACAATAGAAACAACAGGGTTAAAGTGAGCACCGGAGTGTGGACCAAAAGTCCAAATCAAAACGATTAAACCAAATGCAGTTGCTATACTATTTGCCAGTAAAACAACTGCTTTGTTTTCTGTCAAATTTTCGCCCATTATACCAGAGCCCACCACTATAAGAAGTAAAAATAAGGTGCCTATCGCTTCGGAGATTAGTTTTGTCTTCATTCCTAATTAAAACTATATTTTGTTAATTTATTAAAATGTTAAAAATATATTGTTTTTTGGTACTGAATTATTGAAAAAATAACATTTTAGTGTAGTAGGAATAAGTATACAATGTATACTGCAGTAGAACAGCAATGACATGTTGTTCGATTGTAAAATCAAGACAAATAACTTTACCTAAAAATTTGATTAAAAATATTTAGGTATGAAAACTTTTCTTTTTAACTGAAGTAGGGATTCTTTTATTTTTTTTATTTTGTCTTTTTTAGTTTTGATATCCGAAATAGTGGGTTTCACGTTAAAATCTTTTGTTTTATTGATATCAATATTAGATCAAATTTATTTGAAATTTATTAGAAATTTATCTTATGAGTAATTTTTTATTTATACTACTTCTTTTCCTTATTGGTTGTTCCAACGACACTATAAATTCAAAGAAAATATTTATAACGGACTTAAAAAATAGTAAAGAAGAATATGATGGATCCTTAGTGAATCGGCAAAATGGAATGCATAGAATATTTGGGATGAATGAAAAAGATTCCACTTTTGGAATTATTTTAGTTCATGGTTATTACCCAAGAAATTGGAAAGGAAAAGGTTTAGAATGGGTGAATCCAATTTTTGAATTGTCCAAAACAAATGTTCCTCTTTGGTTTTTTAAATATGATTGGGAGAATTGTCCAGAAAACTCAGCTGATTCTCTTTATTTTGAACTAAAAAACATAATTTCAAATAATTCCCATTTGGATTCATTGTGGGTATTGGGACACAGTCTCGGTGGTGTTGTAACTTCATTGTTCGCAGAAAGTTGGACAGATAATCTACCTATAACCGTTCATAGCATTGCTGCTCCTTTAGCTGGAATGAAAAGATTCAAAGATAATCAATGCAGAAGAGCTGAAAAAGAAACTTATACGGTTAGAGATCAAATAAATTATACTCAATGGAAAACAGTTAAAGAACAAGATGGCGCATTCAAGCGATTAGAGTTTGATCCTCAAAACGTTTTAATAAAAGGCGGGAAAGCCATCACTCTTCCAGGAACGTGGAAGGATACTCGCCTAGGCCACAATAAATCTATCCAGTGGGTTTGTGAGGAAGTTACAAGGAAGATTAGGTAAAGTTAATTTCGTTTCATTTCAATAAAATCATCTTTTTGGTATCAACAAAATCCCCTGCCTGGATCTTATATAAATAAACACCTGCTGATACTGGCTCGCCTTGATTGTTGGTAGCGTTCCATTGAATGGACTTATAGCCAGAATTTTGAACTTCATTTACTAACTGGTTAATTGAATTCCCAAGCATGTCATAAATGGTGACATTTACTAATCCACCTTTATTTAAATCATATCGTAATGTCGTAGTAGGATTAAATGGATTAGGATAATTCTGATGGAGTGAAAAATATTTTCTAAAGATTATTAAATGTTTGTGAGTTTAAGATTAGGCTATCCTATAATTTTTTAAAAAATGATTACGATAAAAATAAATATTACAAAACATGTGTTCATCCTTTAATAAAATTCCAAAAAGCCACAGATGAACGTGGAGCAAGACA
>CACKSF010000056.1 GCA_902602795.1 uncultured Fidelibacterota bacterium | reverse complement strand
GCGTTTTGGATTTAATCGTTTATCTATACTTGATTTATCAAAAGAAGCTTCTCAACCTATTTGGTCACCATCAGGCCGCTTTCTAATAGTTTTTAATGGAGAAATATATAATCACATAGAATTGAGAAAAAATCTTGGTGTTTTCGGAGCAAATATCAAAAGTCATGGTGATACTGTATCCTTAGCCTATTTTGTTGATAAGTGGGGAATAAATAAAACAATAGAGTCTCTAGAAGGAATGTTTGCAATTGGAATATGGGATAGGCAAGAAAAATGTTTATCCTTAGCTAGGGATTTTGCAGGCATTAAACCCTTATTTTATGGATGTAATAATAAGGGCATTGTATTTTCTAGCCAATATAATCAGATAAGTAGCCATCCCTTTTTTAGAGATGAAGAAATTAATCAATCTGTTTTAAAATTATATATTTTTCAACACTTTATTCCACCTCCCTATGGTCTACTTAAAAATACTTATTCAGTATATCCTGGAGAAATTGTAAAGCTAGATAAATATGGAAAATTAGAAAAAAAAAGATATTGGTCTTTTCCTAAATTTGATAATTCAATAATAAGTTTAACGGATGCTAGGAATATTATCGAAAATGAAATTAAGAGTTCTGTTAAAGAACAGCTAATTTCAGATGTTCCATTAGGTGCTTTCTTATCTGGGGGTGTAGATTCACCTTTAATTTGTAAGTATGCAAAAAATTATATTTCTGGTGATTTTAATACTTTCTCCATTGGATCGGATAGTGCAATCCATGACGAAACTCACAAATCAAGTGAATATGCTAGAGCACTAAATTCTAAGCATTCTATTGAAAAAATGACTTCTGAAAATTCTTTAAGTTATATTGATGATATATTAAGAAAAGCAGGGGAGCCAATTGGAGACTCATCCATTCTTCCAACATGGAAATTGAGTCACACTGCTGCTTCAAAAGTTACTGTGATATTGTCGGGTGATGGTGCCGATGAATTATTTTTTGGGTATGAACGGTTTCAATCTATTGCAAAAAATCATTGGCTTTGGAATTATCCTTTTTATTTCAGGTATTTTGTTCGGGGGCTTGACAGGCTGATTTTTGATGATAAATTCATTAATGAGTGTGTATTATCTTCCTCACCCGGAGATTCGCATTTTGGCTTACATAGTAAGCAAACTGAAGATTTTTACAATCATTTAATACCTGGATTAAGAAATATTTCCTTTCCGGAAGATTTTGATTTATATAAATATTCAAACCCGAAGACAAAAAATGAACTATTACACATGATAAGGAAAGCGGAATTTTATGGTATGCTTCAAAAAACTCTCACAAAGGTTGATAGAGCATCAATGGCAAATAGTATTGAAGTGAGAGTTCCATTTTTGAAAAAAAATCTTGTTGAAAAATTAGTGAAGACAGGTATAGAAATACATTCCCCTATGAAACAAAGGAAAAAAATCCTTTATGATCTTTTATTTAAATCCTTTCGCAATGTTGAACCTGAAATAAATAAAAAAGGGCTTTCGATACCATTAAAAAACTGGATAATTGAAAATTATAGAAATACATTTTTTGAAAAGTTATTAGATGAAAAATTTTGTCATTTTTTTGGAATTGAAAGTAACAAGATGGAAGAAATAATTAATGATCATATGAACAAGAAAAATGATTATAAATGGCCTTTATTCACACTTTATAGCTTGTCGGTATGGAACGATGCTAAAGGCTAAAAACAATAAAAAATGGAAAATACTATTTACCATACCAAATTTTGATACTGCTGGTAGTGGAAAAGCGCTTTTAAATCTTTGTAGTCGTTTAGATAAAAATATTTTTACATCACAGATATCTTGTTCTCATTCAAAAGGATCCTTGTTTAAAAAAGTAATTAGTTCAGGAATTCCATTTTATATAAATGAAAATCAAGTTGATATGAAACCTAGGTTAGAGGGAGTATTTAAATGCTATCAATTATCCAAATTTTTCAAACAAATAAATATAGATTTGATTCACTCATTTCATTATGGTCCAGATTATTCAGAGGCATTAGCTGCAAAAATTGCTGGTATACCTTGGGTTTATACAAAAAAAAATATGAATTGGGGTGGCAGTTCTAAAAATGGATGGAAAATCCGTTCAATATTATCTTCTCATATACTCATACAAAATAGAGACATGCAAAACTTGTTCTTTAAAAAATCAAAAAAAACTTCTTTAGTTCCAAGGGGCGTGGATACAACAAAGTTTTTTCCGAATAAAAAGAAAGAATCTTTGACCAAAAAATATAATATTCTTGAGGGTGAGGTAGTAATACTTACTGTCGCTAACCTTTCTAAGGTGAAAGGGATTGACCTTCTTTTGAAGGCTTTTATAAAGTTATCTTATAAATATAATTTTATTAGATTATTTCTTGTAGGGAACAAGAATAGTGAATATGGTAGAATGATTGAAACTACTGCAAGAGAAAGTCTATTTAAATCTAATATTCATTTTGTTGGAAAAGTAGATGAGGTAATAGACTACTATTCAATTGCAGATATATTTGTTCTACCTACAATTAAAAAAGGTGAGGGTTGTCCGGTATCTTTATTAGAAGCAATGTCATGTGGTGTTTCTCCTGTCGGAAGTAATGTCAGTGGAATTAAAGATATTTTGGATCCTTTTCCCAAGCTATTATTTTCTCCAGGTGATGCAGACAGTCTTGCAGGGAAAATGGAAAACTTGATATCAGAAAAAAAGGATAAGAAAAAAATTTATAGAAGATATATCTTAGATAAATATGATATAAATGTTGAAGTTAAGGCTCATGAGAAAATTTATAAAAGTTTGCTAAATATACATTAGAGGAATAATTAAAATATACCTTAATATATTAAATAAATTTTACTTAAATAAATTCTTAATCCAGATAAAGCATAGTGACTTATTTTATTTAATTGTATAATTTATGTTTAAATAAAAAGTTACTTTTTTTTATTTTTTACGTAGTCTGAATATTTTTTTATTGTATATGACAAGCTTAACCTAAAAATAATAGAAATGATAGATAAGCGAATACTTATTACGGGTTGTGGAGGAATGTTAGGTGATGCTTTATTTCCTGTAATTAAATCAAACTTCGCTCATGTTGTAGCTACTGATATTGATGTTAGTACAAATTGGTTAGAAAAATTAGATGTTAGAGATACTACCCAGTGTCAAAAAATTATGTCATCTTTTTCTCCTGATATTGTCTTCCATCTTGCAGCGTTAACTGATTTAGAATCTTGTGAAAAAAAACCTCAAGAAGCCTATAATACAAATACTTTGGGTACTAAAAATATGGCTATGTTTACAGAAAAATCAAAGTCTACATTTATCTATATATCAACTGCAGGCATTTTTGATGGTCAAAAAGAATTTTATAATGATTTTGATAAGCCTAATCCAATTAATATATATGGAAAATCGAAATATAATGGTGAAATATTTGTCCAAAAAAATGTTTCAAAGCACTACATATTCCGTGCTGGTTGGATGATGGGAGGTGGACCTCAAAAGGATAAAAAATTTATCAATAAAATATATAAACAAATCAAAAGGGGACAAAAAGAGATATTTATTGTAGATGACAAAATTGGATCACCAACTTATACTGTTGATTTTTCTAAATCAATGTTGAATGTAATTAAAAGTGGCCATTTTGGGCTCTACAATCAGGTTTGCAAAGGAAATTGTAGTCGATTTGATGTTGCAAATGCGTTTGTAAAGTTTTTAAATGTTCAAGATGAAATAAAACTAATAAAGGTTAACTCTGATTATTTTAAGAAAGAATATTTTTCACCACGTCCTAATTCAGAAAGGTTAATCAATTTAAAACTTAGACAAATAAAAAAGGATATAATGAGAGATTGGCAAGATTGTTTAGAAGAGTATAGCGATGTGTATAAAAAAGATTTAAATGAAAAAATTTGATTATATTATTTTAGGTGCGGGCGTAGCTGGTCTATCTTTCTGCAAAAGAATTTCTGAAACTTCAGAATCCATGCTTTTACTTGAAAAAGAAGATACTGTTGGTGGATTAGCTAGGAGTATTTACTATAAAGGATTTATAATGGATTTTTGTGCACATCGTTTTCATACTGGTAATCAAAATTTGTTAAATGAAATTCTTGCATTGGATGGATTAGAAATGACAAAACATATGAAAAAAAGTAGGATTTATATGTTCAAAAAATATTTAAGATATCCATTTGAGTTGCAAAATTTATTCAGAGCAATGTCATTTTTACAGTTCATTAAAAGTAGCCTATCCTTTGCTTTTAATAAAATATTTATAAAACCAAACCCTTCCCCTGTTTCTTACAAACAATGGTTTGAAAAATATTATGGAAAAGAATTATACAAGATAATGTGTTATCCTTACACATCTAAAATATGGAAAATGGATCCATCTCAAATTTCTGCAGATTGGGCAGATCAACGCTTTCAAGGCGAAAAAATGAGTAAGCTTGTTAGAAGAGTTATTAAAAAAATATTAACATTTGATTTTAGTAATTTTAATTTAGATGATGAAAGCTTAATCCCTGATGGAGGTGAATTTTATTATCCAGATAATGGTTTTCAAGAGTTGGTAAATTCTTTATTAAGAACTTCAAAAAAAGGTAATTTATCTTTAGAAACCTCAATATCAATTGTTTCAGTTTCTAAAACTAATAAAACGTTGGTATTTAAAAAAAATAATAAAATTCAAAAAGTTAAATACAAAAACCTGATCTCTACTATTCCTCTTCACAACTTTTATTTTTTACAAGAAAAAAAATCTAGAGAAGTAGAGGAAAACTTATCAAAATTAAAATATCTTGATATCATATTTGTTTATTTATTTCTAGATGTGAAACAGGTTTCTAATGATCATTGGTTATATTTTCCTGATAAAGATATTATTTTTAATCGAAGTGTTGAATTTACGACGTGGTCGAAAAAAATGAGCCCCAATGGTAAAACATGTTTGTGCTTCGACATTACTGTTAAGAGAGATAGTTTACTTGATAAATATAATAATCGTGAAATTATTTCTAGAGTTATAAAAGATGCTGATAGAATTGGATATATCCAAAAAAATAGTGTATTTGATACTAAAATTATACGATTAAATAATGCCTACCCTATTTATACATTAGATTATAAAAATAGATTAGTTAATATTGTTAAGCATCTAGAAACAGAAGACGTTTATCTTTTAGGAAGAACAGGGATTTTTAGGTATAATAATTCTGATAATTCCATTGAAATGGGTTTTAAGTTGGCAGATAACTTTATAAAAAAAGAAAAGATAAAATCAATTCTGGATTATAGTTTCAAAGAAGTTAGCTATTAGAATATCTTTTTAAACCTGAAAAGCAGACTTGAAAGATTAATATGTTCTAAAAGATAAATAGATTGTTAATTCAAATTTACTCGACATTTTAATTCAATATAACATGTTTAGAATATGTCAACCTTGTCGCATATATGAAGTTGTTTTTTTATTTTGGTAAATATGGAAGTGATGAAATTTTTCAATCATTAAAAAATCTTCAATTTCTATGATTTCATGGTTACTCAAAGTACTTAATAACAAAATATCATAGTTAGTTGCTAAATTTTTTTCATTGAGGTTCTCTAACTTATTATTTTCTCTCCAATCAAATACTAACCTTGCCTTTATTGAATGCTGAGGACCAAAAAGGTCGTATACTGGTAAAGTAGAACGACCTAGATCATTTAAATTTAAAATGCCTACCCTACTTTCTTTTCTTAAATATTTTGATAATTGTACAAGAACAGATTGATCATATTGCTGATTAACTTCTTTATGTTTTAAAATTTTTGAAGACTTGTCATATACGATATTCATGACAGAATAAAATAATGATATTAACGTTACAAAGATTAACAATATATTAAGAAGAAAACTTGACTTTACATTCTTAGTTTTTACAAAATATAAAATTGTAATTATTAAAAATAAAAAAAAAGTTTTTCTATAAACTCCACCATAAATAATAACAGAGCAAAAAATAGTGAATGCAAAAATATATATGATAGAAATTGATTTTTTTTCTCTTAAAAGAGTGTTAATGACTTCTGCACCAAAAACAATAGTCGTAAAAATAAAGGGTAACCATAGTCTAGAATTATAATTCGGTGATGGGCTTTTTAAGGTAATCATTGCAAAAAAAAGAAAAATTAGACCAATTGCAAATATTACTGAAGATTCATGACTTTTTCTATATTTTGTATTTAAGAAACCAAAAAATGCATATGGGATAATAAAAAAATTAATAGGAAACCCGATTATAGCAGAGTTAGCTTGAAAGGATAAAATACCATATAAGTTCCATGATCGATCTAGAATATTATTTGCTAAAATTTTAAAATTTTCATAAAATGTTATCAATGATAAGCTATTAGAACTATTTATGTTAAAAGGGATAGGCGAACTGTAAAACGAATAGTTTATTAAATATTTTCCGATACCTAAAATAATTGTAATGAAAACAGGTAATAAGAAAGCCCCAAAAGGATTCGACTTCTTATTTAAAAAAATATAAAGCCAATAAAAAATCAAAAGCGGTATAAGAATAAACCCCTGTATGCGGGCTCCGAAATAAGCTCCACAATAAGTACCAAACATAATAAGGTCTATTATCCTAAAATTGTTTTCAATTTTTAATTTTAATAAATAGTAAATAGCACCCGAAAAATATAATAATGATGTTAAATCTATTAAGTTATTTGTTGATAATGATAAAATTCGGGGACTAAAACCTATGCTTAACATCATTATTCCTGCCAATTTAAAATCAACTTTCAATAGTGAAAAAATAGAACCTGAAATAAAGATAAGTCCAATCCAAGATATTATTTGGGGACTTTCTATTAGACTATTATTTTCAAGAAATATTGAAAAAAACATATTCCATAATAAAGCATTTAAAGGTCTAAAAGCAGCCTCCCAACTATTTGAATTAAGGAAGGAAAAGCTATTTTCTTGAAAGTAACAGGCTTGCTGAAAAAGGTGCATTGTTCTGGAATCGGAAAGCAGAACAGGTAATGAAGCAACACGAAAATAGGATATAGAAGCCCATCCAATTATGAATAGATATACGAGTTTATTTGAGACATTATATCTATTTTTTTCTTTTAGCTCAAGTTTCAACAAATTTCTTTTTTGCCATAAAAACAAAAGAAAAAAGAAAAATGATGAAGCAGTAACTAAACACCATAGACTTGGGTTTAATAATTTAAAA
>CACKSF010000055.1 GCA_902602795.1 uncultured Fidelibacterota bacterium | reverse complement strand
AGTTACGGATACGTTTATTGAAAAAGAAAGCTCCGTCAACGAAGAAATTGATAAGCTAAGGCTTAAAGCTACTAGCTCTTTAATGAGTAGGGAAGATGTAATTGTGATTTCTTCAGTCTCATGTATTTACGGGATAGGATCTCCAGAAGATTACAAAAAGGGCACCGTTAAACTTTCAATCAATGATACTATCGACATCAGGAAGTTTTTAAGAAGCCTGATTGATATTCATTACGTCCGAAATGATAAAGTGTTGGAAAGAGGAAATATTCGTTACCGCGGGGATTTAATTGAGATTTTTCCTGCTTATGAAGACTACTGCATAAGAATAGATCTATTTGGAAATCAAGTTGAGGAGATTATTATTTTTCATTCGTTAACAGGTGAAATAAAAGAAAAATTAGATAGTGTAATTATTTTCCCTGCCAAACACTTCGTTTCAGATAAAGAGACCACGCTAAGAGTGGTTGAGGAAATACGACAGGAACTAGAATTAAGAATTTCATTTTTAAAAAGTAATCATAAGTTACTTGAAGCGCAACGAATTGAGCAAAGAACTAATTTTGATATTGAGATGATGATAGAACTTGGTTATTGTTCAGGAGTTGAAAATTATTCTAGATATTTTTCACAAAGGGATTCAGGAGAGAAACCTAACACTTTAATTGATTTTTTTCCTCATAATTTTTTAACTATTTTGGATGAATCTCATGTGACATTACCACAAATACAAGGTATGTATAATGGTGATAGATCTAGGAAAGAAACTCTAGTTGAACACGGTTTTAGGTTGCCTAGTGCACTTGATAATAGGCCTTTAAAGATTGAAGAATTTCACGACTCTCAAAATCAAGTTATTTTCACTTCTGCAACTCCTTCTGAAAGAGAGCTAGAGCTATGTGGCGGAGCGGTTGTTGAGCAAATTATCAGGCCCACCGGTTTATTAGATCCGACTGTTTCAATAAGAAGAACAACTGGACAAATTGAGCATCTTGTTTCAGAAATCAGAGCCATAGCGAAAAATAATGAAAGAGTATTAGTCACAACTTTGACAAAAAAAATGTCAGAAGATTTAACAGACTACTTATCAAACCTTGGAATTAGGGTTAGGTATTTACATTCTGAAATTAAGTCCTTAGAAAGAGTACAGATTATAAGAGATCTAAGAACAGGTAAATTTGATGTCTTAATAGGGATTAATTTGCTTAGAGAAGGTTTAGATATTCCTGAGGTAAGCTTAGTTGCTGTTTTAGATGCTGATAAAGAGGGTTTTCTTAGATCCAAAAGTAGCTTATTGCAAGTTGCGGGGCGTGCTGCAAGAAATAAGAAAGGGAAAGTTATTCTTTATGCTGATAAAATTACTGAAGCAATAGACAATTTGGTTAATACGACAAATGAAAGAAGAGCGTTGCAAAAGCAATTTAACATTGATCATGATATTTCTCCTAAAACTATACATAAGTCTGTTAATGAGATAATGTTTTCTACCGCTGTAGCAGACTCACAAAAGGATACTGAGACTGCCCAAGAAGAATTTTATGATCATAGTTTTATAAATGAAGAAGAAAAATCTACAATTTTGAAAACTTTACAGGAAGCAATGTTAAAGTCTGCAGAAAATTTAGATTTTGAAAAAGCAGCAAGAATAAGGGATGAAATTACAGAAATTGAAGCAAGACCCTGATCATAACCAAATGAAAATAATTTTATAAAATAACTAAATATAAATAATTACATAGTTGAATAAATGATTGATATACAAAAAATTAAAAAACAATCAGGCATTATTGGTAGTTCAGATGAGATTATGCAAGTTTTAGAAATGATATGTCAAGTTGCACCGGTAGATATTTCAGTTTTGATATCTGGTGAGTCAGGAGCAGGTAAAGAAATTGTTGCCAAAGCATTACATAAAACAAGTAAGAGAAGTCATCAATCTTTAGTTATTGTTAATTGCGGTGCTATTCCAGAAGGAATCATAGAATCAGAATTGTTTGGACACAAAAAAGGATCATTTACAGGTGCTGGAAATGATAAAAAAGGATATTTTGAGGAGGCAAATAAAGGAACTATTTTTTTAGATGAAATTGGAGAAACTCCTTTAGATACGCAGGTGAAACTTCTTCGTGTTTTAGAAAACGGAGAATTCATGAGGGTCGGTGAAGCTAAAACAAGAAAAACAGATGTCAGGTTGATAGCTGCGACAAATAAAGATTTACATCAAATGGTAAATAATGGTGAATTTAGACAAGACTTATATTTTAGATTAAAAACTGTTACTGTTGCTATTCCACCTCTTAGGAAGAGGCCTCATGATATTTCTGCATTTGTAGAGAGATTTTCTTTAGAATTTACTAGATCAAATGATATAAGATATAGAGGATTTACACCTGAAGCAATTAGACTGATGAAGCGATATGATTGGCCAGGTAATGTTAGAGAATTGAAACACTTTATTGAAAAAATAATTGTATTAAATAAAGGTGAAAGAATTAGTTTTGAAAATGTGCAAAAAGAATTATTTGACTCTAATGTAACTAATGCTAACAAAAGTACAGCACTGCCAGTTATCGTTGATAAAACTACAAATAAGGCTGAAATTGATCTTATCCTTAGGCAATTATTTATGCTTAAACAGGATACAGAATTGATTCAGAAATTGATTTTAAATAGTAATGCTTCTAATCTTGGATCTGAATCGATCAAGGATATAGGAGAAATTGTTAAAGGAAATATTTCTATCCCTGAAAAGTCTATGGAGATAATTGAGGAAAATGGGTATTATATAAATAATAATGCAATTGGTGATATTTCAATTAAAGAACTAGAGAAAGAGGCTATTATTCGCACACTTAAATATTTTAATAATAATAGAAGAAAAACTGCTCGGTCACTTGGCGTAAGTGAACGAACTCTTTATCGCAAGATAGATGAATATGGTCTAGAATCTAAAATAAAAATCAATAACTAGGTTGAAATACTTTTTTATTTTACCTCAATTATTTTTTCTATCGTGCGGATTTTATTCGCTTGCTGGTTCTATCCCATCCCACATTAAATCAATTTCTATACCATTAGTCGAAAATCAAACATCAGATTTCAATTTATCTGAGGAGTTAACAGATAAAATTATTTCCCAGTTTAATGAATCAGGAATTTTATCGATTCAAGATGAAGATAAGGCTCACTCAGTTCTTAGAGGTATTATTAAAAAAATAACTGATGGACCATACAGCTATAATAAAAATGAATCGGTATCAGAATTTAGGTATAAAATTGATGTAGAGATCGAATGGTATGATAATGCGAATGACAAAAATATTATTGAAAAAAATTATTCAGGTTTTGGAGCTTATGGACTAAGTGGAGATATTTCTTCCGATGGAATTGATAATGATAATGATGGAAAGATTGATAGTGAAGATGATAATGAGTTTGGTGAGCCAAGATCATTTGCGGCAAATGTGGCAATAAATAAAATTGCAGAAGATATATTAAATGATATTATGACAACATGGTGAGGTTAATAAGTGAAAACAACAACTATTAGTAAACTAAGTGAATATGTAGGAAAGGAAGTAAAGATTAATGGATGGATATACAATATAAGGAATATAGGGAAAATATGGTTTGTAATTTTGAGAGATGGTACTGGTCTTCTTCAGGGGGTAGTTGTAAAAGGAGAAGCAACAGATGTTACATTTAAGATGGAGCAAGCATTAAACAAAGAGGATTCTGTATCTCTTCGAGGTTTTATTAAGAACGAGCCCCGCTCCGTTGGTGGTTATGAAATGGGAGTAAGTGAAATAAAAATTATTAATCCGGTTTCTGATGAATTTCCTATTAGCTCTAAGGAGCATGGAGCGGATTTTTTAATGTCAAACAGACATTTGTGGCTTAGATCAAAAAGGCAAAATGCTGTAATGAAAATACGACATAGAATAGTTAAGTCTATAAGAGACTTTTTTGATCATAATGATTTTGTTTTAATTGATTCTCCAATATTTACTAGCAATGCTGTAGAAGGAACCACTAATCTTTTTGAAGTCGATTATTTTGAGCGATCTGCATTTTTAACTCAAAGTGGACAATTATACCAAGAAGCCGGAGCAACGGCATTTAATAGGACATATTGTTTTGGACCGTGCTTTCGAGCTGAAAAATCCAAAACCCGTCGTCACTTAACTGAGTTTTGGATGGTAGAGCCTGAGATGGCTTTTGTCGATTTAAAAGAGAATATGAAATGGGCTGAAAGATTAGTTGTTTATATTGTTAAGGCCGTTTTAGAAAAGTGCAATAATGAGTTAAGTATATTAGAAAGAGATAGTAGGAAATTAGAACAGGTAATCCCTCCTTTTCCTAAAATTACTTACAAAGAAGCTGTGAGAATTCTCAATAAAAATGGAAATAAATTCACATATGGGAATGATTTTGGTGCCCCGGACGAATCCTTGATTTCTGCTCAATTTGACAAACCTGTAATCATTTATAATTGGCCAGCTGATATAAAGGCTTTCTACATGAAACGTGATGAGATCGACTCTGATTTATCTTTAGGTATGGATATGATTGCTCCAGAAAGTTTTGGTGAAATTGTTGGTGGAGGTCAAAGAGAAGAAAATCTTGATGTCTTAAAGGATCGGATAAGACACCATGACTTACCACTAGAACCATTCAAATGGTATCTTGACTTAAGAAAATATGGATCAGTACCCCATTCAGGCTTTGGTTTAGGCTTGGAGAGAACAGTAGCGTGGATTTGTGGTACTAAACATATTAGAGAAACTATTCCTTTTCCAAGAACCATATCCAGATTAGAGCCGTAAATCAAAAAATTCAGTGAATTTATCTATTTGTCAGATTAATCCCTCTTTAGGAGACTTTAAAAATAATAAAGATAAAATACTAAAGTATATTTATAGATCAATTAAATTACATTCTAATATTATTATATTTCCAGAGCTCGCAATTTGTGGATATCCTCCCTTAGATTTGATTTGGGAGGATGGATTCATTAAGCAAAATGATTTAGCGTTAAATGAAATTGCCAATGTATCTAGTATCCCAATAATTATTGGATGTATTAGAGCTGAAAATAATGCACTATATAATTCTGCAGCTATATGTTTTGATGGAAAACTGCAAAAATACTGTGATAAGATGCTCTTACCTACTTATGACGTATTCGATGAAAAAAGATTTTTTCATCCTGGAAGCCGTCCAAAAGTATTTAATATTCCCATAAATGGTAAATCGAGAAAAATTGGAGTTCAAATATGTGAGGATTTATGGGATGATGACTACAATTGTAAAGTAAGTACTATACAAAAAGAAATGGGGGCTGAATTAATAATAAATATATCAGCCTCTCCTTATCATGAAAATAAAATAAGCGAACGAATTGCTCATGTATCTTTGAAAGCAAAACAATTAAGCCTGCCTTTCATTTATTGTAATATGATTGGAGGTCAGGATGAATTAATTTTTGATGGTAATTCTTTTGCTATATCAAAAGAAGGTCATTTAATGTCGCAGGCTAGATCTTTCAAGGAAGATTTGAAAATTGTTAATTTAGAATCAAATAAAAAAAACATACCTACTTCTATATGTCGTGAGGAAGAAATTTTTAATGCTCTTTGTTTGGGTGTAAAGGACTATTTTGTTAAAACAGGTCATGAAAAAACTGTTTTAGGATTATCTGGAGGAATTGATAGTGCTCTAGTAGCATCAATCGCAGTTAATGCATTGGGGAAAAATAATGTTTATGGCATTTCACTGCCTTCAAAATTTTCAAGTGAACATAGTTTAAATGATGCAAGAGAATTAGCAAATAATTTAGGTATTGGATATCGAGTTATTAAAATTCATTCTATAATAAATTCATTCAAGATAACTTTGGAGCCAAGTTTTAGAAATGAAAATTTGAATGTTGCCGAAGAAAATATACAGTCTAGAGTAAGAGGGAATTTATTGATGGCATTAGCAAATAAATTTGGATGGCTGGTGCTTTCCACAGGTAATAAAACTGAATTGGCATTAGGGTATTGCACATTATATGGAGATATGATAGGAGCATTATCTGTAATAGCTGACTTAAGTAAAAATGATGTTTATGCTTTATCTAAATGGATTAATAAATACAAAAATAACTGTATTCCAACTAATTCATTAAAAAAACCACCATCTGCTGAATTATCTCCTAATCAGGTAGACCCTTTTGATTATTCTATTATAAGTCCTTTAGTTGATGATATTATTGAAAAACGAAAGCCGCTTCAGGAATTAATTAATGAAGGGTTTGAGGAGTCACTAGTTCGCGAAATTTATCAAAAAATAAAATTTAATGAGCACAAAAGAAAGCAAGCTCCTCCTGGTCTACGAGTCTCATCAAAAGCTTTTGGAATCGGTAGAAGATTACCTATAGTCAATAATTTTAGTGGATAACTTTATGAGAAATGGAATTTTTATTTGTTTTATGCTTCAGTTTTTATTCTCCCAATCAAAACTCTTACCAGCAGATTTTTGGAATAGTTATTCACAAGAAGAGAAAATTGCTTTCATTAATGGGGCCTATGGTGCGATAGCTAAGCTAAAATCACATCATAAATCTGAAGTTAAAAAACAGTTTATGCACGATGACAACTGGGTTGAGCCATACTATATTGAAAGATACTATAGTATTTCTGATGAGTATATTGCTAAAGAAGTTGGATATAATATAAAAATTATTGCCCTTCATATTGATGCTTTATATACTAACTCTGATAATTTATCAATACCTATAATGCAAGCTCTAAGAATAGTATCTCTAATGCAAGATGGAGAGTCTGAAGCTGCAAATTTGCGTTTACTTAGAGCTCAACAAAAATTTAAAAACTGATTACTAAAAGTCCTTATTTGAAAACAATAATTCAAAACTACCTTAAATCATGAATATCGATAAAATAAGAAATTTTTGTATTATTGCTCATATTGATCACGGAAAGTCAACTTTAGCTGATAGATTGCTTGAGGAATCAAAAACAATATCCAAAAAAGAAATGAAGAACCAGGTGCTTGATAGCATGGATCTTGAGCGAGAAAGGGGTATTACAATTAAGAGTCATCCTATTCGAATTCAGTATACTAACTATGATGACACCACATATATACTGAATTTGATTGATACTCCTGGTCATGTTGACTTTTCTTATGAAGTATCTAGATCATTGGCTGCATGCGAGGGAGCTCTGTTACTTGTAGACGCAGCTCAAGGCGTAGAGGCTCAAACTGTCTCGAATGCTTACCTCGCTATTGAAAATGATTTGACTATTATTCCAGTAATCAATAAGGTAGACCTTCCCTCAGCTATGGTTGATGAAGTTATAATGCAAGTTGTTGAG
>CACKSF010000054.1 GCA_902602795.1 uncultured Fidelibacterota bacterium | reverse complement strand
AATAATAGCCATACCATTAAAAAATATGATATTACTGAGTCTGGACTTGCACTGCCAGGTATTGAAGTATCAACAAATAACTCAGGTCCGCGAGAAATGTGTGTTGTAGATGACAAATTATATTTCACCAACTGGTTAACAAAAGATATCAAAGTATTGGATTTAAATACCTATGTTGTTTCTTCGTTTTCTACTTTGACTAATGTCCCGGAAGATATTGTGTCCGACGGAAATTTCTTATACGTTAGTACGCCTCATCAAGAATTATACGACAACCAAGGCTCTTTGATTTCAAAAATTGACCTTTCTAATGGAAGCGTTGTTGAATCGTTTGAAGTTGGTTTAGGTCCAGAGCAGCTTTACTTAGATGAAAATTTATTGTTTGTATCCAGAACATCTTATGATGAAAACTGGTCAGCTAGTTACGGTTCAGGTAAAGTAGATATTATTACTGGAGATGTTGAAATTGTTACCTATGGCTTAGGAACAGCTTGTCGAGCAGATATTTTTAAGTTTAAAGACGTTATGCATAGGGCCACCTCCGAGGGTGCTGTTCCTCTGGATGCAAACCTTAATTTAAATATGGCTGCAAAAGTAGGAGACCTTAGTGGAGTTTATTCTGGAAAAGTGCTTAATGGTGAATTAATATTAGGGACAACTGACTATAGTGCTCCAGATACAGTTTATCTATTTAATACTTCAAACGAATTATTACAGACTTTTGAAGTAAATGTTTTACCTGGAGACTTTGCAGTTTATAATAACTAATCTTGGAATTCCCAGTTAATTGAAAAATCAATTTGTCTACCCATATCAGGCATCGACGGATGAAATGAAAAAAAATTATCTTTATCGGATTGTATTGATGATAAGATAATTTCAGGTAAATTCGTCCAACGAAACTCAAATATAACTTTGGAAACCTTTGCTCTAAGAGCAGAATTAACCAAATAAATTGGCAGTAGTGGCCCATGATCATTTTCATTAATGATCATGGGAACCATCTCAATGGGGTTGATCATCGAATAATTTACTCTATTAAAAAAATATTTGATCTCTGAATCTATTTCTATACACATAAAATTATTAAATAGTGAAAAATCTGATTGAAACTTTAGTCCAATCTCATTCCCAATACCCCCAGAATAATAATTTTTAGTATCCATCAAATTGTAATGTATTGAAGCATCTAAGCCAGAGTTAATTTTTCGGGTATATGTGAAATTTATATTACTGTATTTATTTTGCATTGATAACGATTCCGTTTCAAGTTTTTGTTTATCATTGATTACTGACATTACTAGAGAAAAACTATTATTTATACCATCCCATAAAAAAGATCCTCGATTAATATATTTTTTATAAAAATTAGTATTTTTGTAAAGTTCAGTATTATAGAAATAATAAGGATGAATAGGAAGAGTACGAGCAGTATTTGATAAAGTAATATTCAAAGATTTAATTTTTTTTTGAAAGATTAAACTATAATCATAAAAGAATTGGTACTCATCTGTTGTTACACTAGTTGATAGATTCAAATCGCTCCATTTCAAACTTGAGTAAAAATTAATCCAACCAATATTTAATGTTGAATCTAAAATAGTAGCTCTATCATTTTTACTAAAGCCTAACAAAATGGGAGTTCGATTAATTGAAGATTTTAGCTCCGCTCTATATACAGATCTATTCAAAAAGCGTGGATTTTCATAGAACGATAGACTATTAATACTTTTATATTTTTGTAAGAATTGATCCATTGAAAGTTCAAAAGAAGAAGATCCAAGTAATTTTTTCCAAAAGTAATTTAATGTAGTAATACGATTATCAAACAATCCATTTTGTTCTAAATCTGGAAATCCAGATAAAGTATTGAAATGTCCAACAGTTAATCCTGTATTTACATCATTATCAAAAGTTTTTAATGATAATGTGTATGATTGTTGTTGGGGTTGCAAAGTATTAGAATAATATTGATTATTATTACCACCATAGGATCTTTTAAAACCGAACAATTCTAGCCTTCTATCCTCTTCAATATAATCTATGGCAATAGAGAATTTATCCAACCCATAATCACCCTGCTGATATTCTATGTTTGAAACAACTTCCGATGAATCTAAAAAAATTTCATTATTTGAATCATTCTGAAAACCTTCTTCAATTTTTGCCCCGTACATTGGAGGGAAGATTGCCCAACTACCATCAAAAAATAAATTATTTGATTTCCAATCTTCACCCCACATTATCATACCATTATGATTTACACAACCAAATTGATATCCTAAGTCAAATGGCACGTATTGTATGCTGCTTGGAAGCAGTACATTGGAAAAAAAAATAATATAAAACTGATTAATTTTTTCACAATCTTAAAGATTTATTTTTTAAAAACAGGCAATCGAAAATGATTATGAATACTTGTAAAATCAGTTTCTTCATTATCATCTGAAATTATTCTTTCCATTAAATTCATATTTGAATTCATTTTATAAATAGAGTGGACTAATAAAGCTTCAGGGAATGATGGTCTATAGGATGTTTTACGATGAAAATTATTTTCGTATGATAATAATATATGTTCTAACTTTATTTTTAAATCTTCAGGAAAATTTTTAATCTTTTTTATTGCATTGTTTAAAATATCTCTTGAAATAACAGACTGTCCTAGCAAATTTCCTTCTTTTGAATAGTCAATTATATAACCGGATTTTATTTGTTTTAATACTCCAATTTTAATCAACAAAACTGCTCCAATTACTATTTCTTTATCTAAATTGTAAAAAGGAGATATTTTTTTTGCTATCTGAGCCAAACTTAAAGCTTGTTCTAAAAATCCTGATCTAAAATTATAACTTGATTTAATGGAACCAGGGTGTATTAAAATTTTTTTCTTATTCGATTTATAAATTAAAAAAATTAGCCTTTGCAACTCTTTCCTTTTTATATCCTTAACAATGGAAATAAGGTTTTCCCACATTTTATGCGGATCTTTTTTTGAGCTAGGAACAATTTTTGCTGGATTAAAACCATATCGACCATAATATTGAACAGTTGCTTTATTAATTTTCCTTACAATAAGCTGCAAATTCTCTTTATAAGATTCTACATATCCTGAAATTGCAACTGCATTACCCTTTTCAAATTTTAAATTTAATTCAGATACATTATCCCAAATCTTTGCATTGATATTTCCTGTTATATCTCGTAATTCTACGTCAATATATAAATCACCTGTCTTAGTATAGCGTATATATTTTCCAACACAGATATAAAAACCTTGTACTTGGGAACCCTCTTTAAACCTATCAATCGAAGTAAGTTTTTTCATAAAATATTTATAACTTTTAAAATGAATGAACGTAAATATACTTTAGAAAAAATCTCATATTCAAAAAAAGAAGATTGCAGAATAATAGAATCTGTTTTAAATGGATGGTTCCAAAATCCGAAAACACTTAATCTCGTTTCTCCAAATCTAACTTATCCATTTAAATTTAAAGATTGGGTATCGAAAAACTATAAAAATACAAAACCTATAATCTCAATAGTAATCAAAAGTAATAATTGGATAGTTGGGCATATTAGTTACCACGTAGGTGAAAAAAAAATCCACCTATTCCATTTGATTATTGATGAAAAATTTAGAAGGATTAGCTTAGCTAAATTACTTGTGAAAAAAGTAGAGAAAGATTGCTACTTAAAACAAAAAGATTGTATAATACTAAATGTTTTAAAGAAAAACAAAAACGCTATAATGTTATTCAAAAAACTGGGTTATTCTGTTTTTGATAATCAGCTATCAAATAGTATAAGAATGAAAAAAAATTGCAACAAATTATAATTACTTTTCTATAGGCTTGACAAATAATTGGTGACTGTGCCTTATAACTTTATACCCATGTTTTTTTGCAATTTTATCCTGAAGATTTTCCAAATCCTCGTTAAAAAATTCAATTATTTTTCCAGTCTCTAAGCATATCATATGATCGTGATGGTCTTTAGATGTTTTCGCTTCATATCTAATTCTTCCATCTCCAACATCTAGCTTCCTGATAAATTTATTTTTAGCTAAAACATCAAGAGTTCGATAAACAGTAGCTCTCGAAACACTTAAATTCTTTAATTTGATATTTTCATAAATTTTATCAGCATCATGGTGATCGTTACTATTTTCAAGTTCATTCCATACGGCCCTACGTTGCTTTGTAAATCGAAGACCTTCATCCTTTAGCACCTTTTTTATTCTTAATATTATATCTTTTTTCATAGTTTTAAATCTAATTCACTTTCGTTAGATTGGCATATTTTACTATAAGTTTCTTTTTAGTTCCATCTTTAAAAATCACACCAACTCTTTGATTCTCACCTGTACCACTTAAAACCATTATTTTACCAAGTCCAAAAATAGCATGCTCTACCATATCTCCAACTTTAAAATCATCAAAAGTTGTAACTGTTCTACGGACTTTTAATTTTGCTTTCTTTTTTAACTTTCCCCCAACTATTCTTCTAGTCAAAGCGGATTGAAAGTCTACACGTTCTAGGTATTCAATTGGAATTTCAGAAATAAAACGACTAGGTAAACCTATAATATTTTCTCCACCTAATCTTCTTCTATTAGTCGCATAAAGTAAAAATACTTTATGCCTTGCTCTAGTCAAAGCTACATAAAAGAGGCGTCTTTCCTCTTCCAATTCATCTTGATTATCAAATGTTCCAAATAGTGGAAAAAGGCCATCATCTAATCCAGAGACAAAAACAACTGGAAACTCCAAACCTTTTGAGGAATGCACAGTCATTAAGGTTACTCGATTTTCTGAATCATTCCAGTTGTCTATATCTGTTAGTAAGGAGACTTCTTCAAGAAAATCACTCAGGTTGCTGTCTGGATTTACTATGCAAAATTCATCAATACTATTAAGCAACTCTAAAATATTTTCATATCGATCCTTATATTCAAGTTCTTGAGATTCTTTATAATACTTAATAATTCCAGATTCTTCAATTAGACTTCGACTCAATTCACTCGCATTAAGTTTCTTCTGTAACCCATTATACTTTTTTATGAGGTTATAAAAGGAGATAAGAGAATCAGATTGTTTACCTCTGATTGCAAGTTGTTTAGAGTTTTTTAACACTTCAAATAAACTAATGCTTTCTTCTTCAGATTTTGCTGCACATTTATCCATTGTTTTCATACCAATACCCCTAGGAGGGAAATTCACAATCCTTCTTAGCGAAATAGTATCCAGCAAGTTTACAACTAATTTTAAGTAGCTTAAAGCATCCTTGACTTCTTTCCTTTCATAAAAGCGGATACTACCAACTAAATTATAAGGAATGCCTGTCCTTCTAAAGCTATCCTCTAGAGCTCTAGATTGAGCATTAGTTCGATATAAAATACAAAAATGACTGAAATTTCTTTTATGCAGCTTTATTTCCTTTTCTAATGCAGAAATAATTGCATCTGCCTCTTCCAATTCATCTTTTGTCTCAATTAATACTAAAGGGTCCCCTTCTCCATTATTTGCAATTAGATTTTTCTTTGCTCTGTTTTCATTATGACTTACCACTGCTGTTGCAGCGTCTAGTATTTGTTGGGTAGATCTATAATTTTTTTCCAGAGTAAAAGTTTTGCAACTTGGAAAAATCTTCTCAAAGTTTAATATATTTGAAACATCTGCACCCCTCCAACCATAAATTGATTGATCATCATCTCCTACAACGCAAATGTTTTTATGATCTTCTGCGATTTTGGACAAAAAGGAAAATTGAGGCTTATTAGTATCTTGATACTCGTCAACTAGAATATATTTCCAGAGATTTTGATATTTTTCAAGAATTTTTGGATATTCATTAAAGATCTTTAGCGGAAAAAGCAATAAATCATCAAAGTCTAAAGCATTATTCTCTCTTAACATCCTTTCATATAATTCATAAATATCTACGAGTTTTTTATCAAAAATTGTTCTAGCTTTTTTCAACTGTTCTTCAGGAGTAATCATTTTATTTTTTAAAAAACTTATTTGATTTCTTGCCTGATTTGATTTAATGATATCTTTTGAAATATTTAAATCCTTTAAAATAATTTTATATAAATCTTGTTGGTCTTGAACATCATAAATTGCAAATTGTGGATTTAAACCAACATTTCTTGCTTCATTTCTAATCAAACGAGCACAAATTGAATGAAAAGTACCTATTGAAACTCCTAGCTCTTTTGTCTTTAATAAAGACATAACCTTAGTTTTCATTTCTTTGGCTGCTTTATTTGTAAAAGTAACTGATAATATATTTTTTGGTTTTAATTTTTCTACTTTAATTAAACGATGAATTTTTTCCGTTAAAACTTTTGTTTTCCCGCTTCCTGCACCAGCAAAAATTAAAACCGGACCCTCATTTGCTTCAACTGCATGACGCTGTATTTTATTCAGTTTTATTTTCATTTTTTCTGTTTTTCCTTTTAAGCTTTCTTCTTATTTTTTGAAATTTTCTTTTTGCCTTATCGTGATCTCTATTATTCGTGGAAAATGTATGATATCCATCGCCTCTAGCAACAAAAAATAAAAAATCATTTTCTTCAGGAAATAATGCTGCTAATAATGAATGTTTACCTGGGGAATTAATAGGCCCAGGAGGTAGTCCTTTGTTTAAATAAGTATTATAGGGAGAATTTATTTTCAAATCCTTATTTAAGAGGCGTCTCGGCGGTTCATTTATAATAAATTGAATTGTAGGATCTGCTTGCAGCTTCATATTTATATTTAATCTATTATGATAAACTGCTGAAATTTTTGGCCTCTCATTATTAAAAATAGCTTCTCCCTCTATTATTGAAGCAAGGGTAACCACCTCATGTTTTGATAAATTAATTTGCTTTGCCCTAATCTCGTACGTTCTATTCCAAAACATTTTATGTTGCTTAACTAAATGAGATAAAACATTTGATGGAGTTTCACCTTTAAAAAAAAGATATGTGTCTGGGAAAAAATATCCTTCTAATGAACTTACATCTAAACCGTTTCTAGCTATAAAATCTTTATTATTAGCTAGCAAAATTACTTCAGTGCTATCAAAATTCATTACATCAGATAGATAGCTTGCTATTTGTCTATTATTCCATCCTTCAAGGATCCTTACTTTTACTACCTCTGGAGACTCATTTACTAATTGATTAATGATTTCATAGTTTGTATTGGTATTAATTAAGTGGAAAGTACCTACAGGAAACTCTTTCTCTTTTCCCATTGCTAACGCAGCAAGTTCAAACATGCGTTTATTACTTATGATATTTTTTTCATGTAGGAGATTGGATATTTTACTTAGTGTAAAACCAGATTTAATAGAAACAGATACATAATTATGATTTTTATTTTGCGGGTAAAACAAAATAATGGAGTAGGAAAAAATAGC
>CACKSF010000053.1 GCA_902602795.1 uncultured Fidelibacterota bacterium | reverse complement strand
TATTAAAAAAGTCTTTCGTTGAGGAAAAAAATAAAAACTATTTACATCGTATTGCTCACCCATCGTTTTTTTAGAATCTGAAAGCAGGTCAAACTCTAAATCATACTTTTCTTTAAATTCTGCTAACTTACCTTCTGAATCGTAACTTACACCTAAAATACTGATGTTATTTAAATTAAAACTAGAGTAATTATCGCGCAGACCGCACGCTTGCTTGGTTCATCCAGGAGTGAATGCCTTTGGGAAAAAATATATAACAAGTTTTTTTCCTCTATAATCAGATAATTGATGTTGCTTTCCATCCTGATCGTTCAAGATAAAATCTGGTGCATTTTCACCAATCTTTAAAGAAGAACTAAATAATGACATTTTAAACATTAAAAAAATTAATAGAATTCTCATTTTTTCATTAAATCAATGAATAAAATCTAAATACCTCTACATATTAATAGTATTAAATTTTACAAATGAAATCTATTGATATTAAAACTATTGCAAAAAAAGTTATCAAAATTGAGGCCGAAGCTGTTTCCCAAATCCAGAAACAAATCAATGATGACTTTGAAACAGCTGTCAAGGCTATTCTTAATTGCAATGGGCGATTAATTGTATCAGGCATGGGAAAATCTGGCCTAGTATCTCAAAAAATAGCATCTACAATGGCTTCTACAGGAACTCCTGCACAATTTGTCCACCCTGGAGAAGCTATTCATGGTGATTTGGGAATGATCACAAATAAAGATATCATAATAATTATCAGTAACAGCGGTGAAACTATGGAGCTTATACATATTTTACCCGCATTAAGGAATAAAGATATAAAAGTAATTGGGTTAATCGGAAGAAGAGGCTCTACTCTGGCGCTACAATCTGATTATTTTCTTGATACATCTGTGGAAAAAGAAGCGTGCTCGTTAGGTCTTGCTCCAACTGCTAGCACTACTGCTACTATGGCGATGGGAGATGCTATAGCAGTTTCGCTTTTAGAATTAAGAGGATTTAACAAAAGTGATTTTGCAAAACTCCATCCTGGAGGAATGCTTGGTAAACGTCTTCTATTGACAGTTAAACAAATTATGAATAGAAAAGATCAAATTCCCTTTGTGCATTTAAATATGAAAATAAAAGATGTATTATTGATTATCTCCGAAAAAGGACTTGGGATGACAGTAGTTTTAAATACTCATGATGAAATGGTCGGCATAATTACTGATGGAGATGTCAGAAGATCTCTTGAAAAAGAAGGCAATAAAATTTTTGACCAAACCGCAGGTTGTATAATGTCAGAAAATCCAAAATGGGTTTCTTCAAATACTTTAGCAATTTCAGCACTAGAACTTATGGAAAAGTATAATATAACCAGCCTTATTGTATACTCTGATAAACAATTGAAAAAGCCAAATGGGGTTATTCATATTCATGATATTCTTAAAACAGGGATAAAATAGAAGATAATGTATCAACTTTTTAATGCTGTTTTGATTCTTGTAAGTTTTTGTATCCCTGGTTGTACTAAAAAATCCGATCCAGTAAATATTTATGAATCCAAGGCATATCAATCTATAACAAAAAAAGGTTTAGTAGTTGGAGAATCTATTTGGGCAACCTCATGTTTCCGCTGTCATAGATACGGACATAATGGTGCTGTTCCTTACGAAGATAAAGATTATTGGGATAAGTCTGCAGAAAAAGGTCTTGACGCTCTTCATAAAAGTGTTTGGGAAGGATATAAAGGAGAGCATGGTGTGATGCCTGCCAAAGGATTTTGTAATCTATGTGACGAAGATGAAATTAAAAAATCGGTAATTTACACTTTCCATCTGGCAAGGAAAGCACAAGTTGCGAAACAGAAGAAAGAGCAATCTAATCTTTAAAAATAGCTGAATTTTCGATTGAATCTTCCAAACTTCTAGATAATTTTAGGAAACTTTCCACATTCATTTCTTTTAAATAAACCGCTCCATGCACAGCGCGTAAATGTGGATTTGGATTGCGATACCAATAGTCTCTTCCAAGAACTAATTGCAAATCTCGGTGCTGCTCTACCCATATTTTTTGAGATAATTTTGAAAATGGGCCGTCGTAATCATAGCTTGGGAAAGAAGCTTCCTTCTGGCTTAAATAACAATTCATAAATGTAGAATGCATAATTGCCATAGAATTTAGAGTGACAGGAACAATCAAGTCTGCTTCGTCCATGTCAAACCGATACCAAACATTTCTATAACCCCAAATCCTTAACATAGAAAGATCAGTTGTTTTTCCCCAAAGCCTTACTGCTTCGGCAATTGACTGGAGTACTTTGTAATGAGTATCAGGCCCGCTTCCTTCAGGATCTAGAGCAAGAGAGATTACAGTAGGTTTAATTTTTTTTAATTGATCTAGTATTGGCTTTACATCCCTAGTCTTTTGTGGCTGCTCTGTGAACATGTCTCCTTTATAAAAGCCCAAACGGAGATGATGTACATCTCGAACACGAACTCCATAGTTAGCCCATACTAATTCTTCTTCAAATTCTCGAATCATACCTTTTAACTTTTGAACTGAAACAGAATTCTTTTCACCTTCATAACATTTTTCTAACTCATCAATAGTTAAGCTTAGCTTGTCCATCAGCTGTTTTGTACTTTTAACCTTAAATATTTCAACGTATGACCTTACTACCCTATGACACAAACCTCTTTGTTGTCCGCTCACATCATTATCAGCAATCCTATCTAAGTAATGATAAATATCTTTGTCCCATTTGAATTTGTAACCATTTGAAAAAAAGTCAGGATAGTTAATCATTCTAACTCTATCTCTCTGAATAAAATCTATTGTTTTTTCAATAATTTTTATTAAAAAACTATTTGTTACTGAAGTAAAACCAGATGTCATGTTTATGAAAAAATGCTTATTTGAAGGCTCTCTCACAAGATGAATTATGTGAGGCATCATACCTAACATGATATCATCATGATGGGGTCCAGTGTGATAATATATTTGGTTTTTTTCACTTCGAATACCTCGTTGAACTTTTTCATCAATACTGTCTATAATTTCTGAGATGGTATTTTTATTTAAGTTTTGAAAACTTTTAAACTTTTTTTCTTTTTTAAAATCATCAACAGTCAACTTCTTGCCAAAAGTTTGTTTATCTTTTGATAGCTTAAGTAGTGCTTTCTGCTTTTTTCGAGTATCCCAAGGAGACTTCATCCAGTAGTTGTTTTTAACATCCTTAAGGTTTTTGGCAGCACCTTCAGTTATATAAAATCTAGAGTTAACTAAATTTTGCAATGAGGAAGCGGGATACATAATGTTCTGACTTGATTCAATTGATTTTTGAACAATTGGAGCTTTTGCCTCTCCAGCAGCAATAATAATTGCTGTCGCATTTTTATTATGAGTTATAGTACCTAATCCTATAGTTATTACTAATCTATTTCTACTTATTTCTATTCCGCCAAGGTCAACTGCCGCCGCAGCCTGAGTTTCAAAATTAGTCTGTGTTAATCTTGTTGTTGAATTATGATCGGAACCCCTTACATTGAATGCAATATGACCATCAGGACCAATTCCTCCCAAAAAAAATCCGATTCCGCCAAGTTCTTCGATTTTTTTCTCGTACACATTACACCACTGATCTATTAAATGTACAGATTCTTGTTGGTACTTTTCTGCTTCTGAATTTGCTGCTCTATGTCTCAAGCTTAAATCAACTATACCATTGGGAAATATTTTAGTCCAATGCATGTTATTTGCAAGAGGTATTTCTTCGGTATTAATAAGAAGAGCTCTCTTCTTTGTAATTCCAAAACTATTTAGATAATAATTGTTAACATAGTTATAGAAACTGTTATGTTGATTTGGGCTTAAAGGATAAAACTCGTCAATTTGAATGAAGTGTAACTTAGAAAAATCAGGCTTAAATTTTGAAGGAAGATTATATTTTTCTCTTATAGACTTAACCGTACTACTGTTCCAATTTTTTAAAAGAAAACTAGTCCATTTAATAAAATATTCAGGAGTTTTCCCTGTTGGAAGGCTAATAACTCCTTCTGGGTTATCAAAGACCCACTCAAAAAATCTTAAGGTAGTTATTAAACCTAAATCAGGAAAACTATCAACAATTAGATATGGGACTTTTGAAGTTTGACTATCAAAAATTTTGTTCTCAATAAATTGTTCCTCTACTCGCGATAAATTCAAATTTCCTTACCTTTCTTTAATATTATAAAACATAACTCCATCAAATTGGTTTTTCTTTTTTTCAGATAAGTAACTGAGAAAATCAACGTTAACTGTCATTTTTTCTTTTGATGATGCGTGAATTAAGTTTTTCCTGTTTATAACATACCCCTCATGAGCAATAACAATTCCATTTTTAAAATAGTTTCTTTTAACAAAAGCTACTCCACATATTCTAGGAAGTTTGTTCACTATTTGATTACTTACTTTATTTATAGGTATGAAATTTATTGATTCTTTTGATGTCCAACCTAAATCTAAAAATTGTTTTCCATTTTCTTTTCTATTCAATTCTATTTCAACATTTTCAAGATCTGAAAAATTGCAAATAGTTGACGTTATATCAGTTGTTCGGGAATGATTTAATAAACGATCAGATGTGAAATGCCATCTTGATTTATATGTGGGTTCTATTTTTCCCTTTTTATCGGGCTTGTAATGTATCTTGATCATGGAATAGCGAGCTTCATTAAATGATTTACTTTCTGCAAATGCTATGGTAGTTAGAACGTGAACAGTGCAGTCAGATGTATCGATTCTAATGATCGGATCTTTATCAACTCCCCTTTCCTCACCAAGACAAAAAATTCCATAGGGCGTGCCAATTCTCCAAAGATTCAATGCTATAAGTCTATCATGAAAATTCGGAAATTTTCTATGGAAATTCTTTAAATGGGTATCTAGACTTTTTTGCGATAATACCCAGGGTTTAGGAATTTTTTTTATCCATGAGTATGAAATATCCTCAGAAAATGCAAAAGATAAAGAAAAAAGAAAAGGTAGGATACATTTATGCACTATTTTTTTATTTATTTAATTAGGATAATTTAGATAATAACGATTGATTTAATATTACTATTTAGATTAAAAATTTTAAAACCTAAGAAATGCACCATCCTTTATTAAACTTAATTAAAAATAAGAAACTATTTACCCAAGTATTTAAAAATTTTGGATCACCAACATATGCTTACTCCAAGAAACAGTTAATTAGAAACGTATCTGCAATTAATAAAGCTTTAAAAGCCAACTTTAAAAAATTTCAAATTTGTTATACCATAAAAGCAAATAGCAATCCACATATCATCAAAACTTTAAAGTCAGAAATCCCTCATCTAGGAGCAGATTGTTCTAGTCCAGGAGAAATTTACGCCGCTGGTCTAGGTGGTATTCGTCCAAATGATTGTATTTTCACAGGAAATTATGAATCAAATGAAGATTTAGACTATGCTTATAGAAAAAATGTGCATATTAATCTAGATGACATCAACTCATTTCACCGTTTGAAAAAAATTGGGATCCCAACAGAAATTTCTTTTCGATTAAATCCTGGTTTTGGTAAAGGAGCTTTCTCTCAAGTTGTAACCGGTGGGAAAAATTCGAAATTTGGAGTTCCAAAGCACAAAATTATTGATGCATATAAATTAGCAAAAGAAAACGGCGTCAAAGAATTTGGTATTCAGTGTATGACTGGGTCAGGAGTTTTGGACCCTAATTATTTCCCTAAGCTTATGGAAGAGATTATTAAAAATATTGATGCTATAATGAAAAGCGTGGATATAAAGTTTAATCATGTAAGCATGGGTGGTGGGTTCGGAATACCTTATGATGATAACCAAACTCCTTTAAACTTTGATAAAGTTTTTAAAGGCGTTAGCGATACATTTCATTCTTTTTTTAAAAATAAAGATATTCCAGAATTATGGATTGAACCTGGTAAATCAGTTGTGGGAAACACCGGAGTTTTGTTGGCATCTGTAACAGGTATCAAAAAAAGCTATAAAAACTTTGTAGGACTCGATGCGGGGATGGAAACATTGATGCGACCCGCTCTTTACAACGCTTTCCACCGAGTTTATAAAATTGGTGATCTTGAAGCTCCTTACTCTGAAATTGTTGATTTTACGGGAAGAATTTGTGAGAACACTGATAGATTAGCTGTCGAAAGACCTTTCCCATCCATACAGGAAGGTGATTTAATTGCAATAATGGATGCAGGAGCATATGGATTTTCCATGTCCCATCAATTTTGCACAAGGCCTAAAGCAGCAGAAATTTTAATAGATGGTGAAAAATTACAATTAATTAGAAAACGTGAAACGATTGAAGATATTTTTTCTAAGTGTGAAATTCATTAGGATCTATTTAAGCATCAGCATTTTATGATTAACTATTGAATTTCCGTTTTGAATTACGCAAAAATAAACTCCCCCAGGAACCCGAGATTTATTATTATCCAATCCGTTCCAAACTATTTTTCTAGAAGACTCTCCTTCATTCACCCATGCATTGTGCAACGTTATAATTTCTTTACCAAGTAAATCTATGATTGAAACCTTTAAAATTCCCGTCTCAGGAACATAAACTGATATAGTTGTAGAGGGATTAAAGGGGTTTGGGTAATTAATAACAGGGTTTTTAGGAAACTTTGCCAACTCATTTTTGATAAAAGTACCAAGGTTACTGGTATATTTATAAATTGTTTCTCCACAAGCAAAACCGATGTTATTGTTAATGAAATCTAACCGATTTACGCGACTTCCAAAATCAGCAGAAATCCAATTATGCCCTCCATCTGTTGTAACGAAAGTTGGATAGCTACTATTACCTCCCATCCAGCCTAAATTTTCATCTATAAAACCTATCCCTTGGATAAAATAGTAGTCATTCATAAAAAGCATTTCATCCCATGTTGCACCACCATCCACTGTTTTTAGAAAATAAATGGGTGACTCATAATTTCTTTGTAAGGAAACATAGCCAACATTAATTGAAGGAAAATGTATTTTCCATGCCCATTCTCCAAGTCTAGAGCTGATATGAACTGGCATCCATGTTTCTCCACCATCAGTTGTCTTTAAAACAATACCTCTTGATTGATTGTGGTCGGCATCAGTTAAACCAACAATAAAACCAGTGTCTGGGCTAAAAAAATGTAAATCAATTAATCCGGCTACAGAAACATATTGGTTAAAACTATAAGAAGTCCAATTTGCCCCTTTATCTGAGGTTTTTACAAAGAAGCCTGGACCTCTTACACGTCCTACTGCATAAAGCACTGAATCACTAATTACCTGGATTCCACACAGTCCCTTTGGCAAAGGACCGGTAAAATCATTGAATGGGAACCAAGATACCCCTCCATCCTCAGTATAATATAGGTTTGTGGAATCAGTCGCACCAAATTCGCCTTCTCCTACATTTCCAACCCACCCGTTTAATTCATCAAAAAATCCAACCGATCGAAAATGAGAGTTTGTTTGTTCAAATTGCATCTCCCATGTTTCTCCACCATCCGGAGAATGGTATATCTGTCCCCATCCATTAACAGCCCAGCCCTGACTTTCATTTAAAAATTGAATGTCATTAAATCTTGTGACAATAGGAGCATTAGGTAGCTCTATCCAATTACCGATTTGAGAAAATGAAAGAGCAGGAGAAAATAATATTAATAATTGAAGTAAAATCACTCTCAATAAAATTATCGAAAGAATAATTTCAAAAATTAAAACTTAGGTTTAGTCTTTGCACTTCATCAAGAGGGCCGAAGTCTGATAAAGAGTAATCTATTCTTAGCAAGGTACTCATCCTATTAATTGGATAATTTAAACCTACTCCAAAAGATGGCCCTTCAATTCGATCCTCCTTGAATAGAGATGGAATACCACCTCTCAAGAAGAATTTATCACTATAATTAAGTTCCACTCCAATATTGACATACTCAGAGTTATCATTCGGATGAATAGCGTCAATACCGTATGTTAAAGTTATTAATTCTTTTTGTATTAGTTCACCAGATAGGCCAACACGAAAAATAAGTGGTAAAGGAAAATAATCAGTTTCATAAACAGCGTTAACAAATTCAACATTGCCCTCATTATCTTG
>CACKSF010000052.1 GCA_902602795.1 uncultured Fidelibacterota bacterium | reverse complement strand
TAAACCAATTGTTTCGACATTGGGAAATCCTCGTTTTGATAAAATCTTTAATGATTCCAAAGAATTCATAGATAATAAACCTTCAATAAAGGACAGAGAGCCAATTATTTTGATTGGTAGTAGCCATTCTCAGGATGATTTAAAATTAATACCTGCATTAAATAATTTGATGATTGAATTTCCCAAGCTAAGAATAATACATGCTCCGCACGAGCCAAATCAAAAGCATATTAAAAACATTAAAGATTCTTATTCTAGATTTGGACATGATCCTGTTATATTGAAAAATTTGGAAAGTATTGAATCCTCAAAAAAAGAAATTATTATCGTTGGCGAGGTAGGATTCCTATCAAAATTATATTGGATGAGTATTATCACATATATTGGTGGTGGCTTTTCATCTGGTATTCATAATATTATGGAGCCTGCAGTTGCTTCAAATCCTGTTGTTTTTGGTCCCAAACATCAAAAGTTCAGTGAAGCAGAGTTAATCCTTAAATTAGGTGGTGGATTTTGCATACATGATAGTAATGGTATTGAAAGGATCTTCAAAAAATTATTATTGGATAAACCATTGTTGGAAAAATCAGGAAAATCTTCATTAAATCTCGTATTAAATAATATTGGCTCAAGTGAAAGAATTATTAATGGTATATTCTGTGATTAACATGAAAAATACAAAAGGAATTACCTTTTTGAGATTATATGCTAAGGACATTGCAAATTAAAAGCAGAATTATTAAAGATCCTTCGCGGGTAATAACTCTTGCTAATTTCATAAGCCTTTTTAGAGCTTTTTTAGCAATCCCGATCATTTATTCAATGGTATATCCTGATTGGAATTGGCTTACTGGAATATTGATCTTAATCGCAATACTTTCTGATGCTCTTGATGGTTATTTTGCTAGGCGGGCAAAAGCAGTAACACATTTTGGTAAATGGCTTGATCCTGCTGCTGATTTCATTGTTATTATTTCAATTCTAGTATATTTAGTAGGGATTAATCAATTTCCTACATGGTTTTTTGTTTTTTATTTAGCTCGCCACATAATTATAGCTGGATTTGCAATATATTGTATTAACTACGGTTATATGATTTTGCACGCTAATTGGTGGGGGAAATGGGCTACGGGTATTAGTACTTTAGGAATATTTCTGCATATTTTTGAATTATACTCACTGCCGTGGTTAAAAATGTTTTCTATTTATGTTGCAGCTACCCTACTTTTTATTAGCATGGTACAATATCTAAAACAGTTTATAATATCAATACGTTCTAATCATGATTAATTCCGTTATTAAAGCACTCTCAAATTCGAGATCAAAATTTTTCAAAGTATTTAATATCTTGTCTGAAAACAAGATTTCTGCTCAAGATATTGAATTAATAGAGCAAATACTTGTGGAAACAGATATTGGGTATGATGTAACGACTGATATTATTGAAATTATTAAAAAAGGAGCTAATAATAGTTCAGATTTAAAAAGTAATATCAAGTTACATCTTGTCACGATGTTGAATAGTCATCAAGAATTGAAGATAAAAGAGGAAAAAACCGTTATTGTAGTAGTAGGAGTCAATGGAAGTGGCAAAACTACAACTGCTGCTAAGTTGGCTAAGTTTTATAGCAGAGTCGGGAAAAAAGTTACTTTAGTTGCTGCAGATACCTACAGAGCAGCAGCGGTTGAGCAATTAAAAATTTGGAGCGAAAGAGTTGGTTGCAGGTTTATTTTTAATCAAAATTCAACCGAGCCCGCTTCTGTAGTCTTTAATGGATTAGAATCAGCAATTGCTAAAGATGATGACTTAGTAATTGTGGATACTGCAGGCAGATTGCATACAAGCAACAACTTAATGCAAGAACTTGCTAAAATTAATAGAGTTATTGAAAATCGATTTCCTCAGTTTACGAAAATTTCTCTTATTACAATCGATGCAAGCCTTGGTCAAAATTCGCTTGTACAAGCCAGAGAGTTTGGAAATATTTGTAATATTGACTGTGCAGTCTTAACAAAGTTAGATGGAACTGCCAAAGGTGGTATTGTTTTCCCTTTGTATGATAAATTGAAAATACCTGTAAACTTTGTTGGAGTAGGGGAAGGATTTGATGATTTAAGAGAATTTAATCCTATTAAATATGTAGATGGAATAATTGATAATGCCTAAGAAATGAAAAATAAGCTTCAAAATAAAAAGTCTGTAAACTTAATTAGTTTGGGATGTGCCAAAAATCTAGTGGATTCAGAGATATTGCTCGGAGGAATAAATCAAACTAATCTAGATATAGTAAAAAATCCTGAGGAAGCTGATACTATTATTGTGAACACATGTGGTTTCCTTGATATCGCAAGGGAAGAATCTGTAAATACAATTTTAGAGGCTGCTGAATTAAAAAATTCTGGAAATTTACAAGAGTTAGTTGTTATGGGATGTTTATCAGAGCGGTATCCAAATGAAATAAAAGAAGAAATACCTGAAATAGATAGAATATTTGGAAGTAATGATCACAGGCAAATTGTTTCTTTTCTTACCGGGAAAGATTTTTCTAGAGATGATCCTTTATTTTTCCGCTCTTTAATGACTCCTAAACATTATGCATATATCAAAATTGCAGAAGGATGTGATAATGGTTGCACTTTCTGCAGTATTCCCATAATGAGGGGACTTCAAAAAAGTCGAACTATACCTGCAATATTGGAAGAAGCAGAAAGATTGGCCAGTAATGGTACAAAAGAGTTGATTGTGATTGCCCAGGATAGTACTTCATACGGTTATGATTTGGATGAAAGAGTATACTTAAGTGATTTAATTGGAGAACTAAATAAAGTGAAAAACATTGACTGGATAAGAATCCATTATGCGCACCCTGCGTTTTTATCACAAAAAATCATTAATGCTATCGCTGAAAGTGATAAAGTTTGCAACTATCTGGACATGCCTATTCAACATGCAGCGGATGACATACTCAAATCCATGAGAAGAGATTCAACTCAAAATAGTATACGCAATCGAATTTCTAGACTCCGAGATGCAGTTCCAGAAATTGCAATAAGAACAACTCTAATTGTAGGTTATCCAGGAGAAACAGAAGACCATTTTGAATCTTTGAAAAGTTTTATTGAAGAAATAAAATTTGATAGGTTAGGAATATTTACATACAGTGAGGAAGAAGGAACTGCCGCTTCTGCGCTAGAAGATACTATACCTCGAAAAGTTAAAGATGAAAGAAAAAATTCTTTGCAAGATCTCCAGCAAGATATAAGTCTTGAAAAAAATGAATTATTTATTAATAAAGAGTTAAAGGTTGTCATCGATAAGAGTTCGGAAAAAGTTAGCGTTGGCAGGACTGAATTTGATTCACCAGAAATTGATAATATTGTACATGTGCGCGGAGAAGCTGAGGTTGGTAGTTTTGTTAATGTGAAAATACAGAAAGTGAATGAGTATGAGTTAATTGGAGAAATAGTTAAGCCTCAAGTCGATGATTGAAAAAAGAGATTTAATAAGAATAAAAAACAATTCATCAAAACTTTTTGAAATCAGCAAACATATCAAAATACTACGCCATCTATCTTGGGATAAATCGATCCGGTCCGCATTTCTTGATTCTAAACCTGAAACAATACCAAAAGTTGAGTACCCAAATTTTGATTCAGTAGATTTAAGAGCTAGTTTAAAAAAACTGAAATCTTTAAATGGAGATACGCCTTGCGATAAATGGCTTAAAGAAAAAACAAATGATTTCTTATCCATTATTGACTTGCTGCAATCATCCGGAACGGAACAGTTTTTTAAAAAATCTGAACAGATATACGGATCTCCAAACCTTGTTTTGAACGACGGAAAAACATCTACTTTACAACTCGCGAAAAAGTTTGAGTTTTTAATAGATTCACATTTGGAACATTTCTCCAGATACTTGAAAGTAGACTCTATACCCATTTCTGACGTAAAGAAAAAAATTGAGGAAAGATTACAGCCAATATTTGACTCCAAAAGTCCTAAAATTATTATTGATGATCAGATTTCTTCTAGATCTACTGCTAGCTCAAAAAGAATACGGTTGAGAAAAGGCACTAGCTTTACATATAAAGATGTAGACCAATTAATCAATCATGAGTCCTATATTCATGTGGCTACCAACTTTAAACGGTAGGCAACAAGCAAATTTAAAAATACTAGGTGCAAAAACTGGAGCCATAACAAAAACGCAGGAAGGTTTAGCTGCATTTTCTGAATTTATTACTGGTTGTATTGACGTAAATAGAATGTACAGAATATCAGACCGAGTAATTGCTATCCAAATGGCTATAGATGGAGCAGATTTTATAGAGGTTTATCGTTTTTTTTCTAAAAAGAGATGGGAAGACAAGAACTCAGGCATTTGAAGATGGTAGAAGGGTATTTAGACGAGGAGTACTTACTGAGGGAGCTCCTTTTACAAAAGATATGGCTTATTTAGATGGTTTAGCAAGAGTACATAACTTTTTTAGATTAGCTATTCTGCGAGGAAAAAAAATGCAATAAAAATTTTGTTTTCTGGAAAAGTTGATCTTGATGATATCCCGATTCTCTTAAAAATGAAAAAAGATGGCCTTATTCAAAAGCCTATTTTTTTACCTGAATAGGTAACTGATATGAATTATTTAGTGAGTTATTTTTTGTTTTCAAATTTCGTTGGGAAAATGGACTATGATAGGATAGATAATTATTACGAAGCACTTTTTCAAAAAGAAATATATTGATGGTCAAAATATAGTAGGTATATTAAAAATTTTAATGTGAAAAAATTTTAATGCTAAAAACAATATTCTAATTTTTTAGGGAAACAATTTTTCAAGATTGTTTCAAAGATAGAAATATTGTGGATGATACAATTGATCATTCTATGATTTTGATAGTTTGTTCAGACTCTTTCTTTCGGAACAAATTATATTGAATTTAGTTATATTTAATGTATAGTTTTTCGTTTATGATAATTTGTTGAGGATAGTATGAATAGATTTTTTGTCTTAGCTATTAGTGCTTTGTTATTATTTTTTGGGTGTGCTGGCTCTAAGCCAAAACCTGTTACGAATAAAGATCTTCCGGAATGGTATCTTAATCCACCAAAATATGATGATAAATTTGTCGGAGTAGGGGATGCTTTGCGCCCTCAGTTTAATTTATCTAAGCAAGTGGCAACGGAAAGAGCAAGAGTGGAGGTTGCGCGTGCAGTTGAGACAACTGTTAATTCTTCATTAAATGATCACATGCAGGCGTCTGGAATGGGTATGGAGGCAGGTGCGACTGAGTTTACTGAATCTGTATCAAAGTCTTTGGTTAGTACGACTTTAAAAGGTTGTACTATTGAAAAGACAGAGATTTTTAAAGAGAGAGTATTTGTAATGGTTACTTATGATGCAAAGAAAGCGAGAGATGAGGCCAAGGCTTCTGCAAGAGTATTGGCAAAAAAGGAAGAAAGTCTATTTAATGAATTCAAAGCTAGAAATGCTTTTGATTCTTTAGATAAAGCGATAGATAGAATGAAAGGATCCTCCAGCGTTGCAAAACCTGAGTAATATAGATTTTATAGAAGGGATTTGATGACGTCTATCATCTGATTATACTCATCTTTATCAAACAATCTAGTAAGAAAAACAATTTTTCCTTGTTTATCAATTACAACATTGCGGGTTACTCCAGAATTTTTGCTGGCAAATAAACCAAAAATTTCTGCTCCTGGATCTAGCGCGATAGGGTAAGTAGTACCCATATCTTTTTGAAACTGTTTTACTGTTTCAATTGGCTCATCTCTATCGATACCTATTAGAATAAGGTCTTTTTCTTTGAATTGTTGCCAGACATCTTTCTCTAAATGCGGCATTTCCTTCCTGCAGACCGAGCACCAGCTAGCGGTAAATTGTAGCACGACGACTTTACCCCTTAATTCTGCAAGTGTAATTTTTTCTCCAGTTATATATTCCATAGTAAAGTTCGGAGCCATATCATCTATATCGATAAGATAGCCTCGATTATCAACTCCTGGTTTTTTAACCATCTTTGAAAATAGGTTACTACTTTCTCTAAGAGTTCGAGCTTGTGTTTTAAAATCTACCTCATATAGCCCAAATTTCATTTTGTAACCTTCAGACCATTCAAAATTATCCATTAAAGTCCAATAAAAATAACCTCGAATGTCCAGCCCATCTTGGATAGCTTTATTTAATGCATAAAGATAGCGTTTGATAAATATTTTTCGAATATTATCTCCTCTATCTGCTACGCCATTTTCAGTTACATAAATTGGTTTTTTGAGTGTACTTATCGTTTGAAGAGCTTTATAAAACCCTTCAGGATATAATGCATAATCCATATCCGTTTGAATATCGTTTGCTCGCTTTTTAAATACAAATGGATCAGTTAAACTCAATTGACCCTTGACGTGCATTCGAGAGTAATAGTTGAGACCAATAAAATCCATTGCTCCGATAGCTTCATTGTTTTTCATTTCTTTCTTTACCATTCCTGGTAATGAAAATGTAGCATGACCTTTTATAAAATAATCTAAAGAAGAATGAGTGAAAACATTATTTAAAACATTACTAAACCACCAGTCAAGCATATGCCATCTTCTAAGCGGATCAAATTGAAATATGTTTTTAACCAATCCTATTTGAACATTATCTCCCCCAGCTAAACTTTTGAGATGCTTGTAGGTCTCCGTATGTGCATAAAGAAGATTCTCAAGGACTCTCGCTGCTAAAACTGGATCTTTTTTTCCTGGCGGGAATATGCCATTAAAATACCCTTGTGACACAAATACGGATGGCTCATTGATAGTGCACCAGATAGGTACTAGATCCTTTAGTTTATTAAATACGTACTCAGAATAATTAATGAAATGGATAATATTTTCTCTTTTTTCGAAAGCGCCAAGATTTTCAAACCACACAGGATGTGTGAAATGGTGGAGAGTAATAACCGGAGTAATGTTGTTTTTTATAAGTGAATCACATAGATCTTTATAGTGTTGAAGTGCTTCTAGGTCAAAGTTTCCATTTTCGGGTTCAATTTTCGACCATTCAATAGAAAATCGATAGTGGTTTACTCCAAGCTCAATCATAAGTTTTATATCTTCTGGATATCGATTCCAATGATCTGCTGCAACTAAAGATTTGTCTCCATTATGTATTCTTGGTTGATTCTCCTCATCAAATTCGTATTCCCAATCATACCAATTGTTATTCGTATTGTTTCCCTCTACTTGATGAGCTGCAGTTGCGGTACCCCAGGCAAATGAATTAGGAAAATGAATATTTTGGGTATCAATTTTATCCCAGTCCCAGTAAGTATCTGGGTGGGATAGATTAAAATAAAAGACAGTAGTTATATATGCTATGATTAGAATAAAAAGGAAACTAAATGAATACTTTTTGAATTTATTCAGTTGAAAACCCTTTGGATTTCATCCAATCATCATTTGGAAATTTCGTCATATAGTTTCGTATACTATCGGGTAGTACCACCAAACATTTTTGATCCAGACTAAGAGTAGTTGCAGATTTAAGTGCTGCTACCATCGCACTTCCGCAAGATCCTCCACAAAGTAATCCTTCTTCTTTAATCAAACGTCTAGCCATGACAAAAGATTCTTCGTCTTCGGTTTTTATGTATTGATCAATCAAACTGTTATCCAATACGTCAGGAAAAAAATCATAACCGATTCCCTCCACTAGATAGGGTTTGACTTTATTTCCACCACCAAGAATTGAGCCAACAGGATCTGCTCCAACAATCGTAATTTTAGGTATTTCTTCTTTTAGACGCTTTGCAACGCCTGTTATAGTCCCCCCCGTACCAACACCCATTACCACCATGTCCAGATCTTTACCAAAATCGTCAAGAATTTCTTGTGCTGTTCCATGATAATGAGCATCAGGGTTAGATTGATTTCCATACTGATCAAGTATATGAGAGTTTTCTATTTCTTTTTTTAATTTTTTTGCAACTCCAATATGACTATCTGGACTATCAAATGAAGCCTCTGAAGGTGTTCTAACAATCTCAGCGCCTAGTGCTTCTAAAGCAATTTGTTTTTCTTGACTCATTTTCTCTGGCATAGTGATGATGCATTTATATCCTTTGACAGCGGATGCAAGCGCAATACCTTGTCCCGTATTACCAGAAGTGGGCTCGATTAAGGTGTCACCTGGTTTAATTCTACCTTCTGCTTCTGCGTCCTCAACCATTTTCCAACCGATACGATCTTTAATAGATCCACCAGGATTGAAAAATTCACATTTTGCATATAGCTTACATTCTAATTCAAATCCAATTTTATTTAATTTTACGGTAGGCGTGTTACCTATTGTGGATAAAATATTTTCATGAATCATTTTTACTTAACCTTAAAAATTATCTTTTAGATTAA
>CACKSF010000051.1 GCA_902602795.1 uncultured Fidelibacterota bacterium | reverse complement strand
AATTAATGTTAAAGTAAAATATCTCATATTTTTGACTTTTTTTGTTAATAATTAAGAAAATAAGGATCAAAACTTAATGACCCTTCAATAAATAAACATCTTCAAACGGAACTAGGTTCTAAAAATAATTTACCACTAGCTATTTAGGAAAAAATGTAACCTCATAGGGTATATCCAAAACTTTTGCCATGTAATAATATCCAACAGTTACAAAAACAAACATAGCATGGGTTGAAGTCCAACTAGCCATGGACTTAGATCTTTTAAAATCTCTTTCCCAATCCATCATTTCGATTTGTTCAATTATCTTGTAATCGCCTGCGCTCTCACACTCTTTAACTAAACTTCTGTATTTAAAAATATCTTTGAAAGGGATGGATTTTATTCCATTATCTTTTGCTGACTTGATTAGAGGATGAGAACATGGATTTTGTTTTTCAGATGTGTTCTTTCCAAATACAACGGAGAAACTTGCAATTACAAATATATATTTTATCATCGCAAACCATATAGGATTTTCAATGAGAAAATGGGAAGTCCATCAATTTTCATTTTTGGTCCCGTCACTTTGTTCCCCCTCAAATACCAGAGTTTTTCATCGTATGCATTATTCATAAAACCACTTTTTAGATCTAACGCCATTCTAGAAGTAAGATAGAGCCTTAAACCCAGCATACTACCATATCCATACCAATTAGTAACCATAGCATCTGTTGCGTTCATTTCTGAAAATCCAATTTCTTTATCGCTAAACATAGTTAGAAATGATTTCCAATCCTCAAGTTGTTGTGGAGGATTTGTGTCTAATGATATCGAACTCCTACCCCAAATTGGCGTAAGTGTAAAATTAATTTCAATTCTAGGCTTCCAACGAAAAAAAGTCTCTATGGGAAAAAAACGATATGTAATTCTACGACTAAAATCTGCGGTAGATTGATTTCCTAAGGTGAAGTCTTTTGCATCTCTACTATCTATTGAAGTCAATGTACTTATTCCAATCCTGGCATTATAAAAAAATTCATAATAAATACCCCAATTAAAAAGAAGGTTTCTGTTTAGAGTATTTTTTACTGGAAACGTTTTATTTTCATCATAGCCTGTAAGAGTGGGTTGATAAAGACCTAGTCCTAAATCAAAACTTAATTTTGGTTGTGAATATCCTACGGAAATCAATAAAAACAATAGCAATACTTGAATTTGACTCTTCATATGAGGATGTTAATTTACAACCTATGAAACAATTCATGTTTATATTCATTTTGATTTCTTTTCTTTGGTCGAAAAATAGCAACTACGATGTAAACCATATGATTGTAAAATATAAAGGCGAAACTATTACTTGTTCCATAGATTCAATGGGATATAATTATATATATTTTACGATAAAAGACTCCGTTGAACTCGATTCAATGAAAAGAAAAGATGCATATTATATTTATTCAGATCTTAACAAAGTATTTCACTACAGCTGGAGCTTTAATGAGAATATCCAAAGAATGGAAAATCGAACAGGCATTCTTTATACCACAGAGGGGGATACTCTTAGTTTCATTGATATAAAATTTTACAAAGATATGCTTACTCCAGAAGTTTACATAAAGAAGAACGCAGAAAACTCTGCATTTATACCTTTGCTAGAGATAGAAAAAATTGAAACCGACTTTTCACTAATATCCTACGCTGTTGAAAGAGGATTTTTTTACTCCATTTCTTTATTTATTATTTCTACTTTATTAGAAATAAATTCAGATTGGAATAATGGAACACGATTATTTCCTGCTGCTGCGAACCAATTTAATGATCTTATGCCAATGATTAAAGACGTAGGACTAAAAGATGCTGGCGCTACTTATGAGGCTCTAACTGCGCTGATTCCATTATCAGTATTTGGAACAATGGCATATGATATAATAAAAAATAAAAATCAATTCTACTTCACTCCCGTTTATAAAAATAATAAGTTTGGTAGAAATATGTATGTTTTTTCATTAAAACATATTTTAGAATCTAAACTACAATCTATTGTTTTTAAATTAGAATCAACTAAAGTTGGAGGAATTGCAGTAGGTTGGTTACGTAAAAAAATAAATTAAATAATCGCATTATTCTACTTGCATAAAATATATTCATATTTAATTCTTCCTTTTCTCTTGATGGTAACTTTTTTTTCATGCGAAAAATCAGCACAGAATCCACTAGATGATAGCAGTATACCCCAAGCGGTTATTTTATACCCTGCAAATGGTGAATACGTTTCCGGCGAAGTCGTAATACTTGCTAGAGCAATCGATAGTCAAGGGATTAGTCATGTAGAATTTTATATTAATCAAGAATTGGTTCATATCGACTCAACATCAAATAGCAATGATATATATACATTCAGATGGAACACTTTATCATTAGATGAATCAGCCCAAGATTTTAATCTTGAGTATGCGGAGGATGAATATCATTATATTTCAATAATTGCATACGATATATCTGGTAATAGTTATGCAACTGCTCCCATAAAGAATAAAATAGATAACATTGATAATGAATCACCAAATGCTTTTATACTCAAACCCTTTCAAGGTCAGTCAATCGAAGGGAATATCGACATAACTGTAATTGCCTCTGATAACGATAGTATAGCAAGCGTTAAGTTTTTTATTAATAATAGGCTCGAAGCTATTCGTCCATCAACATCTTTGGTAATAGAAGAAGATCAATTTGGGAATATTACCAGCTACCCTGCATATATATATACTTGGAATACCGAATTAGTTGATGATGGCTACCACTCAATTAAAGTAGTTGTTTACGATATAAATGATAATTCAACAATCATAGCACCTAGAGATATTGTAGTTAGCAATGGGACCATAAATGACATCACACCTCCTACGGGAACTATTGTAAGCCCTCCTGCGGGATTAACCGTAAATGGAACAATACCAGTAATCGTGAATGCCGCAGATAATATATCTGTCGGTGAAGTTGCATTTTCCATAGATGGAGTATATCAAGAAACTGTTATTTCATCTCCTTATGTATTTTTTTGGGATACGAACAGTGCCTCCGAAGATTCTGAGCATATTATTAGCGGAATTGTTATTGATTCAGTTGGTAATGAGACCCTTTTAACTCCAATTTCAGTTTTTGTAGATAATTTTGTAGACCCTGATTTAATTCCTCCAATGGCATCAATATTTTATCCAGTATCTGGACAAACTATTTCAGGTATTATTGACATTGAAGTTTCCACTTCTGATAATAATGGAATTTCCCATGTTATATTTTTTATTGATGGTAATGAGATCTATCTTGATAATGAAAATCCTTATATATACACTTGGAATACAGAGCTAGAAAGCGAAGATTTTGAACATACTATTGCTGCTGCAAGTTGTGATTATTTTGAAAATTGTACACTTGCTCCTCCAATAACTGTACTTGTTGATAATATTGATAACGTTTACCCCTCTGGTCAAATTATTAATCCATTTCCCGGGCAAATTTTGGAAGGAAATGTAAATATTCAGTTTTCTGCTTATGATAATGTAGGAGTACAGAATATCGTACCATTAATTAATGGCTTACCAGTAGATACAATCTATTCCGTTCCATATAACTATGTTTGGGATACAGAGAATGAAACAGAAGATTCATACCATGCGATCAGTGCCATAATATCTGACTCTTCAGATAATCTATTTTATATAAATCCAATAATAATCTACATAGATAACTATACCAATGATATAATTCCTCCTTCAGGAGTAATATCAAATCCAGCTTCTGGGCAAACTGTAACCGGGATTGTTAATTTTAACGTACTCGCCCAAGATAACCATGGAATTAATAATGTTGAATTTTATATAAATGGCAATAGCGTGTTTATTGATTCAGATTTCCCTTATCAGTACTCTTGGGACACAGCTAATGAGATTAATGAAAGTGAGCATACTCTGTCAGCATCCGTTTCAGATAATGCAGGACATACTATATTACTCCAGCCAGTCCTAGTAACGATTATAAACTAATGAAATTATCCTTCTTAATGTATTTATTATTTTTACTTATTTTACTTGGTTGCGATAATCTAAATATGGATACTCCTGTCATTTTAGATGAAACACCTCCAGTAGTGCATATTACATATCCGGCAAACCAGTCTGTAGTATCTGGATCAGTATTAATAACAGCATATGCTTTTGATAATAACAAATTAGAAAATGTTAAGCTATACCTTGATGATGCTGTTATTTTTCAAGGTGACACAAAACCTTATGAGGTTGTTTGGAATACACTACAGTTTCAAGAAGAAGAAAGCTACACTATAAGTGCGACCGCAGAAGATTCTTCAGGAAATAAAACCTTCTCGAAAAGCATTGAAGTACAAATTGATAATTATGACAACATTAAACCCAATGGAATTTTTCTTTATCCTTCAACAGGGCAAGTGCTTAGTGGAATTATTGAAATAAGTATTCATGCAGAAGACAATGAACAAGTAGATTTTATTGATCTTTTTATAAATGGAGATAGAATTGGTTCATTTGATGATAATCCTAATATTGATGAATATTATTACTATTATTGGGATACTAATGAATTTCCTGAAGATAACATTAATACTATTCATGCACATATTTATGACCTTTCAGGCAATTATCAAATTCTTGGTCCAATAAGTATCACAGTCGACAATAAAAATGCGCCTGATATTATTGTCCCACAAGGAACTATTATACATCCTGCAGCAGGATCAACAGTTCATGGTTTTGTAAATATTGAAGTAAATGCTTTTGATAACATTGCTATTGATCATGTGAAATTTATTATAAACGGTGAGCAAATTTTCAATGATACAACCTCACCGTACATTTATAACTGGGATACAACAAATGAGGATGAAGACCAAAATCAAATTATTAATATTGATGTGATTGATCATGCAGGCAATGAGACATCCTTATATCCGGTTTCTGTAATTGTAAATAATTTGGAAGAACCTGATTTGACTCCACCTAATATTGTGATATACGACCCAGCTTCTAATCAGACTGTATATGGTATTGTAAATATATTAACTATTGTAACAGATAATGATTCTATTGATCGTGTTGAATTCTACCAAAATTATAATTTAGCTTATACTGATTATTCCCTTAGCTACACACATTCTTGGAACACACTTAATGAACAGGATGACACTGAGCATATTTGGTATGCAATTGCTTATGACTTGGAAAATAATTCGTCACAGACAGATCCCATCTTAATATATGTCGATAATATTGATAATATTCCTCCTTACGGTGCAATTACGTATCCTTTTGCTGGGCAGTACGTGAACGGGATTATAGATATTCAAACTGAAGTCTATGATAACACTGGAATATCTCAAGTACAATTCTCAATTAATGATTCTATAGTTTTTATTGATAGTGAAAATCCTTTTGAGTATGAATGGAACACACTCTCTTACTCCGAGGATGAAGAACATCTTATAAAAATAATTGTTTCAGATATTGATAATAATAATTTTCAAAACGGAGTATCTGTAACTGTCAATAACAACCTTTTACCAGATGATGACAACATATATCCATTTGCTTCTATTTTAAACCCAGTAAGTGGACAATCAATAAGCGATACAATATCAGTGTTGGGCTTTGCTATGGATAACTATCAAGTAGAACAAGTTCAATTTCTGATTAATAATGAAATTGTATCTACATTAAATGATACTCCCTATACATTTCAATGGAGCACAGTTGATTTAGAAGACAATTCGGAGCATGTGCTTATTATGACTGCAGAAGACCAAGCAGGAAATATAACTACTGCTCAGCCAGTATTAGTAAACATTTTGAATCCATAAAATGATATGAAATAAAAAAAAACTATTCTTAGCGCTTTATCTGCGCCTTAAAATACTTTTATAAAAAAATTAATGTATAGAAAGCATTTAATCAGAGGTTCAAATGATATTCGCAATTGAGAATAAAAGATTAGCTATATTTTTTAAAAATTAAACAAATCGGTTGAAAAAGATAAAAACCTTAAACTTTTTTTTGAGCAAATGCCCAAACTGCCAAGGGAAACTCTTCCTCGTTCTTTAAGGAATGTTTCAAGGGGTTGAACTTAACCCATTTCTTGAAATTTGCTTTTACAGCTGCTCTGTTTCCCCACTGACCAATTATAATATTCTTATCGCTAAAACCAATATGAACTAAGAGATGTTTTAGTCCTTCCTTGGTCCATCTTGTACAGTCTATTGGGGAATTATGAATTTTAATCAAAAATGGTGTAACTATAATTATTCTACCGTTCGGCGCCAAAATATTACAAACATTTAAGATTGCAGATTTGGGGTCAGATACGTGCTCCAAAATATGTTCCAATATTATCAAGTCATATTGTTTTATACCTCTAATTGGTTCTTCAATATTGATTTCAGGAAATGATAAACTATTATAATTGTTTGAATTGAATAATTTTTTCCATCTATTCCCAGATACTTCAAGCACCTTAATGTTTTTTTGATTAATAGAGTTTATATAATTAATTATTTCTTCGTCAGAAATGACCCGAACCAAATGTTTTCTCATCCTTGAAAGGGTCTTTACTGAAATAAGATTAAGGCCTAGTAAAATATTTTTTAATATTTTTTTCATATTAATTTTAATAAAGATAAAAGAGCTTTACGAATTAACTATAATTTTTTTTAAGATTAGATTACTTAATTTTAATAACAATTCTTTTCAGATATAATCTATAGTTTCTATACAACATCATATTTCCTCGCTTAAAAAAAGACCTGCGCAAGTTATAGTATATAGCTAGTTCTAGAAAAAACCGAAAACAGAAGCTGAACGTTAGCATACTTATTTATTATTATAATAAATAAGTAGAAACCTGCATCAAATTAAATTCCTTAAACAAAATTTTTAAAATTATTTTTAATTAATTATTACTTCTCCGGTATACTTTTGAACATACAATTCCCAATGATTCAAGGATGGACCAAAAGAAAGGGAATCACGAATAAAATTGACGCCACTACTCCAATTTAGGTACTCAGTACATGAGGTGTCAGATTCAGGATTAAGTGTTAAAAATGAATCAATGTAAAGATAGCTACCTAATAACTGTTTTTCAATAGATATTGAAGGCTTAAAAGAATCAAAGCAGGAATATGAATTGCATCCGAGATCAGGTTCAAATATAATAGTTTCTATAGAATAAACATTGCCATCATTTGTAAACTGATAACCATCGTCATCGAAAAACCTGCAACCAATATCTTCAGAAGTATATTAGCACCTAAACCAAAATCATTCAATACCTGATGTCGATGCGGTATTTGGAACTTCATCAAGCAAAATATCTGCACATGAAGTTATTAAGCTTGTTATTAAGAAAATCAGAAAGGTTAGTTTCATACGTTAAATCTAAAAAATATCGCAGAAACAAAAAAGGCTATGAGTGTAAAGCTATAAATTAGATTTAAATAGTTTTACAAATCATTTAAATAAGAAGAAAAAATTAGTATATCAAAAATATTTGTAACCTGGTCATTATTAATATCGAAATTGATTTCAATGCTGTTTACTACTGCAATGACTAATTCAACAAAGTCACCATTGTCAACTGCCCCATCTTGATTTATATCATAGCTAAAACTATCATCGCATTGAAGTGTTGTCAGATACTGAAAAGCATTTTCTGGAGATGATAGTAATGAGTCACAAAAAGAATCGTTCCCCCTTAAAAGATATTGTAACCATTCTAATGTTTTATCGCCAACAAAGCCTGCTGGAGATTCTGCGGAAGAGTGTCCTCCATTCTCAATTTCATAAAGAATTTTCATAGTTGTTTCTGGGGTATTAAGATAGATATCTTGGCCTATTAAACCGGCATAATCGTTGGATAAATCATCTAACTCATTTTGTCCAGCGATAACTAATGTTGGTATTTCATGTTCCAAAAATTCTGGAACAAGACAAATACAATATTCATTATCTGTACACACGTCACAATCTTCTATCAATATGGTAGGATTCAATGCAATAGCACCTCTAATGTGATCATTGTGAATAGATTCAATCATAAGAGCTATTTGTGATGCTCCACCTCCCATTGAGTAACCAGCTACAATGAAACGAGTTGTATCAATTAAGTTATTCAAGGGCGATTCAGCTCTCCAACTCTCTGCTTTTATGGTTTGGATTGCATCTAATAACCCAAAAGCTCTTTGCTCATGAGATTCGTTTATTTCATCATTTGGACCGATGATCATTGATATAAAACCATGTGAGGCAAAAAACTCACCCCAATTCAACATTGTTGAACTACCTCCACCAAATCCAGGAGTAAAGATTATTGAACCTAGAGGATAAATTGCATCCAGCGGATAATATAATATTCCATCTAAATAGTCAGGACCATTTCTAAGACCATCCGCCTCATTAATAGAATTAAAATTGTATGGTCCA
>CACKSF010000050.1 GCA_902602795.1 uncultured Fidelibacterota bacterium | reverse complement strand
TCGATTGAAGAGGCTTTAGAAATTCGTAGAAATAAAGTAGAAAATAGAGTTTTTATTTTTTCTAAACTTCAGGAAAGTTGGATAGGTTTAGCATTAGAAAATAATATTTGGATCAATGCAAGTCATCTTGAAGATTTAGAAATATTGGTTAAGTTTTTTAAAATACATAATGCTTGTCCAAAAATTCATTTAAAATTTGATACGGGAATGACTAGACTGGGTTTTGATTTGAAAGATCATAATAAAGTCTATGATTATATTATGCAAAATTCGTTTCTACCAATTGAAGGAATTTATTCTCATTTTTCAACAGCTGATGAAGGTGACCCCTCCTTTGTTAAAATCCAATTAGAAAGATTTAATTCGATATTAAGAATTGGAAATACCAGAGGAATTTCATTTCGTTTTATTCATTGTTCAAATAGTGGAGCCATACTAAATAACTATGGTGAAAAATTTAATACAGTTAGGGTAGGAATGTTAGCATATGGAGTAGCACCATCCGATGAAGTTCCTATGAAAATACATGTTGAACCTGTAATGAGTTTCTGCGGCCCTATTATAAATTTGAGAACAGTATCTAAAAATACCCCTATTAGTTACGGAGGTATTTATATAACTAAAACAAAAGCAAACATTGGAGTAATTCAAATGGGATTTGCAGATGGAGTTCCGAGACCATGGTATGAGAATGGCTATATCTCATATAAAGGTAAAAACTATAACATTGCAGGTAGAATCTGCATGGACCAGTTTATGGTAGACTTTGGAGATACAGAGCCAAGAATAGGAGATGAAGTGTTAGTCTTTGGTAAGAGAAAAGATAATTGTATCCCAGTTGAGACTATTGCTAAAAAAATTAATACTACTACGTATGTGCTATTAACAGCTGTGCATGGAAGAACTGAGTACATAGTTCATTAAATTAGTTTCTATGGTATTTAGACCCTTTCTGTATAGAAAATGCACGATATATTTGTTCTGTTAAAACAAGAGTCGCTAATCCATAAGGCATTGTCATCTTTGACAAAGACAACTTTAAATCTGCCGTTTTTACTATATTTTCTGGATGTCCATCGGGACCGCCCATTATAAACGCAACTTTTTTTCCAATACTAAAAATAAGTTTTGAAAAAGCATTCGAATTAATATTTTGGCCATGCTCTGATAAAAAAACACAAAAAAAATTATTTTTTTTTAGCTTACTAATTTGACTTTTAACTTTATTTAAGTTTGAATCCTTTATAACGACTATTTCAAGTTTTAAGTCTCGAGATAACCACTCTAGATATTTATGGATTTTTTTAATATAAACCTTTTCTTTAATCTTACTTATTAATACAATTTTAATATGCATTAGAAGTGATAATAGTTTTCTTTACCATATTTATAAAAAAAAGGATAATGGTATAAATGAAATTATTTTGAAGGGGTAGCTCGAACCCAAGATCTTCTATTTTGAAAAGCTTCAATTTTTAGATTTGACCATTCTTCAATAATCTCTTCCAATTGTTTGGATTCATCGGGATGGTCTGATAAGTTTGATTCAATTAAACTTAGAAGTTGTTTTTTACGATCTTGTACCTGACCATATGTCGCAATTTCCTCATTAGAGTCCTCAGCTTTTTCAGCGGCAATACGTTCTTTTTGCTTTCTAGCATCTAGTCTCTTTTCTTGACTGTTATTTACCATTGCATAAAGTAAGACAGCTAGTATAATAATTAAAACGATAGTATTTATATCCATGGTATGCTCCTACAGTATTATTATGGTTGAATCCATTCAGTAGGAATTCCTAAAGGACCTGTCCACCATAATAAAATGATTAAAGATAAGGCAATTAACGCAGCAGGCCAACCAAGAGTTGCCATGCGAATAAAGTCTTTACTTTGCAACTGGCCACTTGCATATACTATTGAACTGGCAGGTGTACCTATTACAAGCCAGTATGCCATTGAGGTAGAGATAGCAAGTCCTACACCTACAAGAAGTGGATTGGTTCCCGAACTTATAGCCATATCAAGTACCACTGGTCCAATAACTGCAACTGTAGCGCCAGCACTCATCAAATTAGTTAGAACTGCTCCGATTACACACATTAATATTACTAAACCAATTCCTGAATCTAATCCTAAAGGAGCAACTAGATTCATTATTTGGTCCGCAAACCAACTAGAGGCTCCAGTATTTTTAAAAACAATTCCTAAACTAATACATCCAGCATAAAGAACAATAACACCCCAGCTCACTTTATCTTCGTAATCTTTCCAGGAAGTCAATCCAAAAAGCATGTATAAGACAGCACCAGAGATTGCGATTCCACCTAATCCAAGTGAAAAGCCCAAAAGGTCTTTAACAAAAGATTTATCAGTAATCCATAAAAACACAACCAGTGCCATAATACCAGCAACAAGTTTTTGTTGGTTTGTCATTGCACCATGTTTTTCTAAATCTTTTTTTAATAAGCCTACTGCTTCGCTTAAATCTTCAACTTCAGGTTTGAATAGAAATGGTAGTAGAAAAGCCATTACAATAGACATGACGATAGTGTACATAAATCCCATTGAGAGCCATCCCATAAAAGAAATGTCAATTCCCATATTTCCAAGAAAACCTATCATAAGAGCATTGCGAGCTCCGCCAGTAGGACTCATAGGTCCCCCTATCATACAGCCGACAGCAATACTAACCATAAGAAGAGTACCAAGGGTTGGGGAAGGAGTAGATTTATTTGTCAATGTATATAGTGCTAAGGCGATAGGAACATACATGGCGGCTACAGCATGTTCACCAACAAACGCTGTTGGTATAGCAGTACCTAGTAAAATTCCTACAACAATTGATCTTGTTTTTGTTCCAGCAAGGTTTACTACTAGCATCCCAACTCGCTTATCTAAACCATATTTTACAAGAGTTGCTCCCAATGCAAGTGAACCTGCAATAAACCATACAGCATCATGGGCATAGGTCTTTGCCAATATTGATGGAGATGTTATTCCAAAAAAGAGTTGTACTAATCCTATTAAAAGCGCAACTGCTGGCATAGGCACAGCTTCGGTTGCAAAAAAGACTACGCAAGTAGCAAGGAGCGCCATCGTAAGCTTAATGTGGACAGCAAGGACATCACTGCTACCAACGAAGCTTTGATGACCTTCACTAAGATTTGGGAAGATATCTATGGCTTTGTCGATCATAGATTGTGGAGTGGGTAAGACAAAACCAATCAGCAAAAAGATTAATACACCAACTCCAAGCCATTTAAAATCGGTTGTTTTGGCGAATCCGCCACTATTGTTATTTGTATCACTCATTAGTGAACCTATCTTTTATATATTTAGAAAGAATAATTTAACTTAAATAACTATTATATGTTAGCTTCAGTAAAAAAAAAAAAAGCTACTCTATTACTACTCATTTTATTTTTTAAATGCAAATCCTATATGAGTGTTCAGAAGAGATAGCATTTATACTATTATTTTTAATTATTTATGAGCAACGATGCAGCTATATTAGATGTAACAAAAATATCAAAATGAATAGCGACTATAGAACTTAACTTTCCTTTTTTAATTCTACTGTCTTCCGGTTAATTTTATACGATATGATAAGATTAAACATTTCATTCTTACTATTGTCCCTTTTTTATGCTTCCAAAATATTTGGTAATGATGGTGCCTTAACAAAAAAAAATAAATATGAACACTCCAATATAGTCGATATACCCGATCTTTCATTTGTTGGTAAAGTCTACACTGGATTAGACATATTAGAACAGATGGATTTTAACCCATTAAGAAATAAATCGATTGCTGTATTAACTAATCAATCAGCTGTAAATAGAAATGATAAGCATTTATTAGATATTTTGATAAAATATCCAGATATAAAAGTAAAATATTTATTATCGATGGAGCATGGAATTTGGAGTACTAATGACAAACGGTCAAAAATGGTTGGTCGAGATGGTCTAAGTCCAATACATAAAGCGCAGATCATTGATTTATACAAAACTTACTTACATCCACCAAGCTGGGTGATGAATAATGTAGATCTTATACTTGTTGACTATCAAGATACGGGATCTAGATATACTACATATACAGCTACTCTTTCAAAGGTTTTTGAATCCGCATCGGATTATGAGGTTCCAGTGTTCGTAATTGATAGGCCAAATCCCATAAGAGGGGATTTAATTTCCGGTCCAATACCTAGATTGGAGTTTCAGTCTTTTGAATCGTATCACCTATTTCCAATAAGGCATGGTTTAACCATTGGTGAGATGGCTCTGATAATAAATGAAATGGGGTGGATCAAAGATTTAAAAAGAATTAATTTAAATATTATTCCCATGGCTAATTGGAAACGAGAAATGTGGTTTGAGGATACTCAACTTCCGTGGAGAAGTATAACACCGCATTTAGAGACTCCCTCAAGCCTGTTGGCTTATTCAGGAATGGATCTTTTTAGAGGAACGAATTTAAATATTGGATTTGGCACGGGTGCTCCTTATATGATTATTGGATCCCCATGGCTCTCTACATCTTATCTTTTACGAAAGCTTAAAGAACAAGATTTGCCCGGTGTAATATTTAAGGAGATTGAATATCGACCAAGTGGATCAACCTACTACAAAAGAATACCTAAATTTGATAATTTAAAATGCAGTGGTATTGAACTGAAAATAATAGACCAAAATATTTTTAAGCCAATAGAGACAGCTACTTCAATGTTGATTTTCATTGATCAACTTTTTCCTAGACAGTTTCAATGGGAGGAGAACAACTACATAGATAAGCTTTTTGGTTCAAACGAATTAAGAATATTAGCATCACAAAAAAAGAATCCTGACCACCTTCCTGTTTTATGGTCAAAAGAAGTGTATAAATTTAATGAATTCAGGCAACCATTCTTAATATACAAATGAAAATTATAATACTGATTAGCTCATTTTTAGGATCTCTTATTGCACAAAATTTTCAACCTCTTCCTAATAATATATTTCGTATATCTATTGATCAAGGTTTTTCAAAATACAATTGGGATCGAGGCCAGCATTTGTTTTCATTAGAAAGAATTGGTAAAATGTATTTTGATCCTTTTACACACAATGATTCAGTGAGGTTCTCATCTAATTTTGACTTATATTATCCAGGATCTTTATATTACGATAATATTGTACATAATCAAGATACTTTAAGTATTGGTTTAACAATAGAAGAATGGATGAAGCAAGTAAATTCAGATTTTAGTCTTAACTTACCTGACTTTGGTCAACAAAATATTGATACAAATATTTTTAGATATCCAGAAGGTTCTTTTTTTGAAAATAGGTCAAAAAATATTAATACTCAAACAATAAGAATAGATTATGGCTTTTCAAATGAAGTTACTTTTAATATTTCCATACCTTTTATAAAATTGTTCTCAATCAACCAGTCACTTGATAAAGTATCAGTATCTAGCATCCAAGGAGTCCAACCTCTTGTTGATTATCACCAAAATGCAAAAAGTGTATTAAAAAATTTTATTGATTCAGAAGCCTTTATTGACCTCCCAGGCGATAGTTTAGAAAAAATTATTCAGTTTATTTATGATTTATACTATACGAAGGATGGTGACTTTTCTGTGAGTTGGATTCAGCATGCTCAAAATGATCCTCTAGGAAACGATTTAGTAGATAAAAGATTTATACCTTTAGAGATGGGGACTGAAGAGGGAGATTATGTATCATTGGATTCGCTTACGAATTGGTATTACCCAGCTAGAAAGTCAGGCAATGGCTTGGGAGATATTGATATTGGGTTAAATATATTACTGAAAGGAGATCCACCGTGGTCTTCATATGAAAGCACAGAATCAATATATGGACAATTATTTTTGAGTATTCCTTTTGGTAGAACTCTTTCTTCTTTTAAAAATTCATTTATCGATCTGAATACGAAAAACAATCAATTAAATGAAGTCGTTCTTGGTAAAGGTGTTTATCGATGGACAACAGGTTTTTTAGGTGTTCGATATTTAAAAGGTAAAAATATGGCAAGGGTTTATTACCAAGGGCAATACAAGTTCAGTTTACCAACTACATTAAACACTCCTGTAAGGTTTTTTTCCGGCGGACACACACATCCTGATTCGATTTTATATTCAGTTGGAAATACTTACAAATATGATATGGGCGATGGACTATTTATAAGAGCAGGTGGAGAATATGAAATTTTTCCGAATAGAATACGTATGACAGGAGAGCTTTCTTCTACCTATCAAGCCTTTGATGATTATCTATCTAAAAATTCTTATTGGGATAAATGGATGGAAGAACAAACTGGTGTAACAAGTAATCTGGATATAAAAGTAGAATTGTGGCTCGTAAATTCTATTTCAAACAACCGTATCGGGCCATTTTCTTTTGATGCATATCTTGGATATCAAGAACGATTAGTAGCCAATAATACATATCAAGGCTCACGCTTTTATGTTGGTTTTTCTACGTTTTATCAAGGTTGGTAATACAACTAGATGACTAAAAATAAAAAAATTTGGAGCTGGGCATTTTATGATTGGGCAAACTCTGCTTTCTCTACTACGGTAGTGGCTGGATTTTTCCCCATTTTTTTCGGAGCATATTGGGCAGACCCCACAGATGTTAACCAAAGCACTTTACTATTAGGAATAGCGAATTCTGTTGCTTCTATAATTATAGCTCTTATATCTCCTATCCTTGGAGCAATAGCAGACTGTGCATCAGCGAAAAAGAAATTTTTAATTACTTTTTCTTTTTTAGGTATGACGATGACTGGAGCTCTGTGGTTCGTTGGTCATGGTGAATGGGAGTTAGCGGTTTTTGTTTATATTATGGCTTCAATCGGGTTTATGTCTGGGAATATTTTTTATGATTCTCTTTTGCCAATCGTTGCTGAGAGAAATGAACTAGACTATGTTTCTTCTTTTGGCTATGGATTAGGTTATTTAGGGGGAGGATTATTGTTCCTTATCAATGTACTTATGTATCTTTATCCGAATTGGTTTGGTATCCCAGATCCTACAACTGCTGTGAGAATTTCATTTGTGACTGTAGCATTTTGGTGGGCTATTTTCACGATTCCGATTATACTGTATGTTCCTGAAAGTAAAAATTATGGTCACATTTCTTTGATAGATGCGGTATCTAAAGGCTTTCAACAAATAGCGAATACAATTCGTCAAATTAGAGCTATGAAAATCATAGGAAGATATTTAATCGCATATTGGTTATATATAGACGGAGTTGATACGATAATAAAAATGGCTGTAAAAGCAGCATCATCTCCAGAGTATGGTTTTGAATCATCTGATTTAATTATAGCTTTATTAATGGTACAATTCATTGCATTTCCTTCTGCAATAGGATACAGTTGGTTTGGAAAGAAAATTGGTACGAAAAACGCCGTTTTTGTTGCAATTGGAGGTTACGCATTAGCTACCTTCTTAGGATATTATATGTCTGAACGTATTCATTTTTTTTGCTTGGCAGCACTGATTGGTATATTTCAAGGAGGAATTCAAGCACTTAGTCGAAGTCTTTATGCAAGATTAATACCTAAAAATATGGAAGCTGAGTTTTTTGGGTTTTATAATATGTTAGGAAAATTTGCTTCTGTAATTGGACCATTATTAATGGGTTGGATAACGGTCTTAACTGGAAGTGTTCGTTTTGGAATACTCTCAATTTTAATATTATTTATTGCTGGTGGTGGCTTACTTAGAGGAGTAGATTTCAAAGAGGGCGAAAGAATCGCTTTAAATTTTCGAAAAAATTAAATTCTAAAATCTGTTGATTTAAAAAAGTATTGTAATATAGATTATAAATAGTTTTTCCCCACTGATATGGCGTGCTCAAAAAAATAAATTAAGTTTTTCAGGGGTTTTTCAATGGGGCATTCTCGATATTTTTTTTAAAAAATTTTATGATATATCTTTAACATGGAAACAATTCGATATTCTCAACTTGTAATGCCTCAAGATGCCAATGTTGTTGGTACCCTATTTGGAGGACAGATGGTGTCTTGGATGGATATTTCAGCCTCAAAAGCAGTACATAGGTTTTTAAAAAATTCTAAGGCTGATGCAGCTCTCACACGCGCTATAGATGCTATTGAATTCAAAGAAACTGTACATGTTGGTGATTGGGTAAACTTTGAAGCAAATATTATTTTAACTGGTAGATCTTCAATTGTTATAAAAATAGATGCATATAAGGAGTCCAAAAATATAGAAAAAAAACTAGCGTGTACGGCGCGATTTACATTTGTATCTGTTCAAAAAGACAAAAATGGTACTTATAAAAAAATTAATCATAACCAATCTATTTAGATATGAATCAGCCTAAAAATAACGCATTGCAAAATTCCCGTGTTTCTTCATTAGATCATTACAAAAAATCCTACAAGGATTCTGTTGAATTCCCTGAAAAATTTTGGGGTGAAATATCTGAAAGAATCAATTGGGTTGAGCCATGGGATAGTGTTTCAAATTATAATTTTAGGAAGGGTGAAATTAGTTGGTTCTCTGGGGGCAAATTGAA
>CACKSF010000049.1 GCA_902602795.1 uncultured Fidelibacterota bacterium | reverse complement strand
TCATCCAACTTACTGTCTCCAAAACAATTCCTAGGATATGAGTTAGGAGATAAGTTTTCCTTTCACCATGATGCTGTGGGCTATTTTCAACATGTCTCCAACACTGTACCCCATGTCAATTTGGTTCGATATGGTGAAACATACGAAGGCAGACCTCTGATTACGGCAATTATTGCACATCCTAACAATAAACAATCCATAGAAGATATACGAAAAAACCATCTGGCTTCATCTGGTTTAATAGAACAGGATACAAAAAAAAGTGAATATGCAATAGTATGGCTTAGTTATTCAGTTCATGGTAACGAATCTAGCTCTATGGAAGCTGCGATCAAGACTCTATACTCTTTTGCAAATATAAAAAACGAAAAACAACTAAAATGGCTAGAAAAAATTGTTTTAATAATTGATCCCTGCGTTAACCCAGATGGAAGAGACCGTTATGCAAATTATTTTAGAATGATAGGCAATACGATTCCGGATATTGATCCATATACGCGAAGCCACAAAGAGCCTTGGCCTGGAGGAAGAACAAACCATTACTACCACGATTTAAACAGAGACTGGTGCTGGCAAACACAACAAGAAACTCAGCAAAGAATAACGTTATATAAAAAATGGATGCCTCATGTACATGTTGATTATCACGAACAATACTATGACGAACCATATTATTTTGCTCCTGCAGTCGAACCTTATCATGAATTAATTACAGACTGGCAAAGAGAATTTCAAAAAATAATTGGTCAAAATAATGCGCGTTATTTTGATAAAAACAAGCTTCTCTATTTTAGAAATGAAGAATTCGATCTATTGTATCCAGGTTATGGGGATACATATCCAATTTTTAATGGCGCTTTAGGAATGACATATGAAAAAGGTGGAATTGGAGCAGGAGTTGCAATTAAAACTGAAGCAAAAGACACACTAACATTAGAAGAAAGAATAGATCATCACTATCTAACAGGCATTGCTACTGTTGAAGCCACTTACAAAAATGTAGATCGGGTTTTGGAAGAGTTTAAAGTTTTTTTTACTTCACAATCTTCAAATAAAAAAAATAAATATACAACTTTTGTAATATCTGAAACTAATCACCCAAATAAAATCCGCGGTCTTATAAATTTATTAAAACTAAATAAAATAGAATTTGGTTTTCTTTCCTCAAGTAAATCTAAATCAGTAAAAAATGCATATGAATACCTTACTGGAGAGAAGAAGACAATTAAAGTTTCGAACAAAGATATTTGTATTCCTATTGATCAAAAACTAGGGGTTTTAGCCAACGTTTTATTTGAGCCGAAAACAAATTTATCGGACACACTTACTTACGATATAACAGCATGGTCACTTCCATATATTTACGGTCTAAATGCCTATGCCCTAGAAAATAATCTAAAATTAGAATTAAAGGATACATTACTATTCACACCGATTGAATTAAAAACAGATGAAAACTCTTATGGATATCTTTCCAAATGGGGGACAATTAATGATTTAAAATTTTTAGCTGAAATTTTAAATCATCGAGTTACCGTTCGAGTCGCTGAGAAACCTTTTAAACATGGAGAAATAAATTACACTCCGGGAACGCTTTTTATTTCACCAAGAGGCAACGAACATCTTGGCTCAAAACTTCATGAAATTATAAAGATCGCAACAACAAATCATTCCCCTGAAATTACTAGCATAAAGACAGGATCTTCCTCAAAAGGAATTGATCTTGGTTCCTCTAATTTTAATGTAATTACAAAACCCAAAGTTGGAATATTTGCCGGCGATGGAATTTCAAGTAGTAGTTTCGGTGAAATCTGGCACTTTTTTGAACAACAAATTCAATTCCCTATTTCTGTAATAAATTCATCTGACTATAAATCTTCTTTTTTGAATGAATTAGATGTATTAATCCTCCCAAATGGGAATTATAACTTTCTTAAAACAACAATCCCTGCTAACTCTCAGATCAAAAAAGAAACAGGGGCATCTCTGCTGGTTAACTCCGCTCCACCAAAAGAATTGCTAGAGTGGGTTAATGATGGTGGCCGGTTAATAGTAATCGGATCGGCAATGAAAAAGTTTGTTGATCAAAAAGGATTTGGACTAAATGCATATGAATCGGAAAGTGCGAAAAAAGAAGCAAAAAACGATATTGAAAAAGAAAGGCTAAGAGAAAGAAATAGAAAATATGGAGAGCGAAAAAGAGATAAATTAAAAAATTCAGTGTACGGAAGTATCGTAAGAGTCGACCTAGATAACTCACATCCACTGGCGTTTGGTTACAAAGAATACTATCACAACCTAAAACTTGAAAAAACACTTTACCCATTACTATCAAAGGGTTGGAATGTAGGAGTTTTAAAAGATCCTAGTTCGGTTGTGGCAGGATTCATAGGACACAAAATAAAAAAACGGATAAAAAATAATCTGATCTTTGGAGTTCACGATATAAAAAAAGGAAAGGTAATTTATATATCTGACAATATCCTTTTTCGATCTTTTTGGTACGACAGCAAAGTTTTATTTGGTAATGCTATATTTTTCGTTACAGATTAATTTTAAAACATGATTTTATTTATAAAATATTAAATGGGTAACAAAGCTGTTATTTTGCTCTCTGGAGGATTAGACTCTACTACATGTCTGGCAATTGCGAAACATCAAGGTTTCGATCTAAACGCTTTAACTTTTAACTATGGCCAGCGTCATGACTTTGAATTAAAATCAGCACAAAAGATTGTGGATCACTTTCAGATCAAAAATCATAGCGTAGTTAATATAGATCTAGCACAATTTGGAGGATCTGCCCTAACAGATGAAATAGATGTCCCAAAAAATAGATCTGAATTTGAAATGACGGATATCCCCGTAACATACGTCCCCGCAAGGAATACAGTGTTTTTATCTTTAGCAATAGCCTGGGCAGAAACTCTAAATGCTTTTGATATTTTTATTGGGGTAAATGCTTTGGACTATAGTGGGTATCCTGATTGTAGGCCTGAATATATTGCAGCATTTGAAAAGACCGCAAACTTAGCTACAAAAGCAGGGGTCTCAGGGCAAAATTTTAAAATTCATACACCATTAATAAATATGAAAAAGTCAGAAATTATTTTAAACGGATTGGAATTAAATGTAGACTACAGTCTAACTTCTAGCTGCTACGACCCACTAAAAAATGGTGCTGCTTGTGGAGACTGCGATGCTTGTATACTTAGACTAAAAGGCTTTCAAGAAGCTGATGCTCTTGACCCACTTTCATATCAAAAATCTTAATGTATAGAATAAAAGAAATATATTTCACACTACAGGGAGAGGGGTTTCATACTGGACGCCCTTCTATATTTGTTCGTTTTTCAGGCTGTAATTTATGGTCTGGATTTGAGAAGGATAGAAATACAGCTATCTGTAACTGGTGTGATACAGATTTTGTAGGTATTGATGGACCAAACGGTGGTAAATATTCAGTCGACCAAATAGCAAAAATTCTTCTAGATTTATGGCCGAGTAATAATCCTTCAGACCCTTATGTCGTCTGTACTGGTGGTGAACCACTTCTCCAACTGGATGAAAAACTAATCAACAAATTTCATAGCATAGGTTTTGAAATTGGGATTGAAACAAATGGTTCTATGCAACCACCTGATGGGATTGATTGGGTTTGCGTAAGTCCTAAAGCCAATGCAGATTTTATTTTAAAAACTGGAGATGAGCTAAAGCTTGTATTCCCTCAGAATAAAATAAATCCAAAACAATATGAAAAGTTAAGTTTTGATCACTTCTTCATTCAGCCGATGGATGGTATAAATCAAAAACAAAATATTAAAAAATCTAAAGAATTCATTATGAAAAACCCACTGTGGAATCTTAGTCTTCAAACTCATAAAATCATGGGAATACCTTAATTTATATTATGGAAGTATATAAAATATTTGCAATTGAAGCAGCCAGGTCTCTACCAAACCTTCCGGATGGACATCCTTGTAAAAACATCCATGGTCACTCTTTCAAAATTATTATTACAGTTGAAGGCGATACCCAAAAAAATAGTGGTTTTGTCATGGATTTTGGAGATATTGATCTCATCTTTAATCCAATAAAAAAAATGATTGATCATTCCTACTTAAATAAAATTGAAGGGCTTGAAAATCCTTCAAGTGAAAATCTTTGTAAATGGATATGGAAAAGATTAATTAAGACTTTGCCTTCCTTAAAAAGGATAGAAATAAAAGAAACCGATTCAACTGGATGTATCTACCAAGGAAAATAATATGCCAAAAGCAGAAGGAAAAAAATTTGAATATCTTGATGAGTCTCACATTGATAAGGCACAGCTAGAGGTTTTTGATTTTGATGGTAAAAATCAATACATAAAAACTGAGACAAATGAATTTAGTGCGGTATGTCCATTTAGTGGTTTGCCAGATATATCTTACGTCAAAATAGAATATTACCCAAAAGGTGGTAAATGTATCGAATTAAAATCGCTTAAATATTACTTTGTGAGTTTTAGAAATGTTGGAATATATCAAGAAGCAGCAACAAAGAAGATTTATGACGATCTACAGTCTGTTCTAAAAACAGACCGATTAATGGTTACCACTTTATACAACATCCGTGGGGGATTTGAAACTACATGCGTCGAAGGATACTTAGATTAAATTATGAAGCTTTTTGGTGGACAGGATATGGTAAGTCCCATTAAGAAAATGCTCATTAAACATCCCCAACATGCCTACATCAATCAATCTAACATAGAAAAAGAATCGGCAAGTCTAAACTATGGAGGTGTACCCGATTATGAAAAAGCTTGCTCAGACTATAATAGTTTTTTAGAACTAATAGACTCATTTGATATAGAAGCTCATTTTTTACCAATTTGCCAAAATACAACATTAGATTCGATCTATACCCATGATCCTTGTATTGTTTCTGATAAAGGAATTATTCTGTGTAATATGGGGAAAAAAGATAGAGTTCATGAACCTCACGCAGTAAAAGAATACTTTGAGTCAATTAATATTCCTATTTTAGGGAAAATTGAGAATCCAGGAAGGCTTGAAGGTGGAGATGTAGTTTGGGTTGATACAAAAACCCTAGCAATAGGTGAGGGATATAGATCAAATAATCATGGAATTAAACAATTAAAATCCATTCTAGGAGATCTTGTAGAGGAAATTATCACAGTCCCACTTCCACACTGGAATGGTAAAAATGATTGCCTACATCTCATGAGTAATTTATCACCTCTAGACCATAATCTTTTTTTAATTTATCCTCGATTACTTCCAGTATCTTTTATACAATTTCTTATAGATAGAAAAATCGAATTAATTGAAGTCCCTGATTCCGAATATAATTCCATGGGCTGTAATGTTTTAGCAGTTGGTCATAAAAAAGTTATTATGGTTGATGGAAACCCAATAACAAAAAATATTCTTGAAAACAAAGATTTAAAAGTTTTTATCTACAAGGGTTCAGAGATCTCTTTAAAAGGAGCTGGCGGTCCAACATGTCTAACCAGACCATTTTTAAGAGATATATTTTAAAAATAAATGGGCGTTTCAAAAAATAAACCTACAAACTCTCTTTCTGCAGATTGGTATACAGATGATAAATTTCTAAAAAAAGAAATAAATCAAATTTTTTTAAAATCCTGGCTCCTTATTGGACCAGAAGCTCAAATTTCAAATCCTGGAGATTGCTTATTTCAATCAATTGTAGATCAGCCTATAGTATGTGTGAGACAGGAAGATAATAGTATAAAAACTTTCTTTAATATTTGCAGGCATCGAGCGGGATCTTTTGAAAACAAGAAAAGCAAAAATAATTACTTGGTGTGCAAGTATCATGGTTGGACTTATTCAATAAATGGACAATTGAAGAGTCCAAGAGGTTTTAATAAATCTGAAATAACTTCTGAAGATCTATGCTTAAAATACATTAATACAAAGATTTGGAAAGGTCTTATTTTTATCAATTTTTGTGATAAACCAACAAGTTTTGGTACCACGTTTAATGATGTTGGAAGAGTATTAGCGCCTTACAAATTAGAAAATTTTGTTTTTGAGAAAAAAGTTTCCTACAGAATTAAAAGCAATTGGAAAGTCTATTTAGATAATTTTCTTGAAGGTTTACATATTCCTATTGTTCATCCCAGACTAAACGACGTAATGGATTATAGATCTTATAATACAAAACTTTATAAAAACTTTTCTGTTCAGTCTGGAAAGTTAGATGAATCTAAATCTCCCTATGCTCAATCATCTAACAATGTTGCCTATTATTTCACTATTTATCCCAATATTTTATTTAACATAGCTCCGGGAAGATTCCAAACAAATATAATTGAGCCTTTAGATGTAAAAGAATGTGTTGTCCACTTTGACTACTTCTTTGATTCTGTTTGTGAGAAAGAAATTTTAAGAGATATCAATTTTAGTGACGAAATCCAAAAAGAGGATATTCTTATTTGTGAAGGAGTTCAAAAAAACCTTTCATCCATTGGATTTGAAAAAGGTATTATTTCAGATAAGTACGAAATTGGTGTCAAACATTTTCAAGACTACATTAGAAAAAGTACCAGCTAATGGCTACGATTTGTCAGATCGGATGTGGTATGATTGGAAAAGTAATGGCGCTTGATATCTCAAAAAGACACGATTTACATTTATCTGATTTAGATAAGTCTGCTTTAAAAGAGGTGAAAACTTTGGACCCTACAATAAAGACCAGATGCTTTGATGCAAATAATATTGACATGCTAAAGTCTTTTCTAAAACCTGCTGATATTGTATTGCTTGCTGTCCCTGGTCATATGGGATATAAATTATTAGAAATAATAATTGGGTTTAAAAAAAATATAGTAGATATTTCTTTTTCCCCTGAAAATATTTTATCCCTTAACAAAAAAGCTAAAGATAATAATGTTACTATCATCTTTGATGCAGGGCTGGCTCCAGGAATTCCAAATTTTTTACTTGGGAAAATAGATGCAAAAGAAAATGTAAAAAGTTTCAAATATTTTGTAGGTGGATTACCAAAACATCCTAAACCTCCATACAATTATAAAGCTCCGTTCTCTCCAATAGATGTTGTAGAAGAATATACTAGACCTGCAAGAATTATGAAAAATGGGGAAATAATCACTAAGCCAGCATTAACGGATATTGAAGAAAAGATCTACAAAAGCACTGGAATACTTGAAGGGTTCAATACTGATGGGTTAAGATCAATTTTGTTAACTATGAAACATATTCCGAACATGGTTGAAAAAACATTAAGATTTCCTGGCCATGCTGAACTTATATCAAAAGAATTAGCATCTGGGAGGATAGTTCCTGGTGATAAAAGCAATCTTCAAAGATTATTTAAAATATGGAAACTAAAGCCAAATGAACTGGAGTTCACAGTTTTAGATATTATCATTGAAACTGATATACAAACACATAACTATTTTTTATTTGATGAAACAAATTTAAAAGAAAAAACATCTTCAATGGCTCGTACCACAGGTTATACTGCTAGTGCCACAATTGATATTTTAGACCAAAATATATTTGTTGAAAAAGGCGTATTCCCTCCAGAACTAGTCGGTTCAAAATCAAAAGTAATCGATTATTTAATGAATCACTTAAAATTAAGAGGAATTATTTTAAAAAAAATAATTTAAAGTAACTATCAATCAAGTTTTATTCTAAGAAATTATTCAATAAGTTTTGTAAATAAATTTAGTACAATATTGATCCGGTAGCTCAGTTGGTAGAGCAGTGGCCTTTTAAGCCATTGGTCGTGCGTTCGAGTCGCACCCGGATCACTTGAGATAAATACCAACTCCTTCTCATAAAAACCCTCGAAAAATGTCGGGGGTTTTTTGTTTCATCTTTAATCATAATTATTCATTCTTATTTAAAAAGTGGACACAGATTTGGTGGACACATTTCAAACAAAATCCATTAATTTAACGTAATTCTTTACCCTCATCCCAAAATGAAGGGGTTTGGTAATTATGTAAGAGGTACGCACATTATACCCAGAGTTTTTGTAGATTGATATTAATGAAGACAACAATAATTAACGTAGTTATTGCTACTGGTACTATAACAATTCTTTGGGTAGATAATATACCTAATTACATTGCAATAGCCTTCTTGTCTTTAGCATTACTTTTCCGGTTAGTGCAAATAACTACCAAAAGAAAATTTTAATTATGAAAATATAGAAATGATTTTAAGCTTATACATCCAGTATAATGTCCTTACATGCTTCTAACACTTGAGAAATAAAAGGAACAACTTCCTTACACATTCGTGGTTTTTTTGCTTGTGGGATAATAGTTAGATTTTTTTATAATTTAAATTGAAAGATGTTTATTGTATATGTCAGAACAAAAAAAAATTAATCTCAATATTATAATTGGGTCTGTACTATTATTTTTGGTTACAGTTTTAAATCCGTATACTTGGGTTAGTTTCTTTGATGCAGATGGATTTCTTTTATTTTCAAGGTTAATAATATTAATTACTCTTGTAAAACAATTAATGATACTGATTGTATAAAATATGGGTAATATTCAATATTGTATTTTTCGGCTAGACAATTATAAAGAATCTGATACACAGTCTACTTGGCATACTAATGCAAAAAAATTTATAAAAGTGTCTGAAGGAATTATAGTAGAGTGCTAAACAATTTTATTAATAACTAAATTTTGATTATGATCAATATGCTACAAACCTGGATCGAAAAAATTAGATCCAATGATCCTAATAAAGTCGCAGGTCTTTACCATAAAAAGGGGTTATTACTTGGAACCT
>CACKSF010000048.1 GCA_902602795.1 uncultured Fidelibacterota bacterium | reverse complement strand
AATTTTAATATTAGAATCACGAGTCAGTATTTCTTCCCCAATTGCTAGAGCTGGGAAAAGGTGCCCGCCCGTACCGCCTCCTGCAATAAGTATATTCATGTGCTTCATAGTTAATTTAGATCCATCCATTATCTCCAATTGCTCTTTTTGCTTGAGAAATATTTAATAGTATTCCAATCAACGACATATTTATGATCATTCCAGATCCACCGTAACTAACCATAGGCATTGGAAGTCCTGTAACTGGTAATAGTCCTGTAACAACTGCGGCATTTACGAATGCATATAGAATTAGATTTGAAACAATCCCAATGGATAAAAAAATTCCAAATGGATCATTACAGTTTTTAGCGATCTTGATACCTTGAAAAAAAATCAGTAAAAATAGAGTTAACACAGGAACAGTACCAATTAAGAACCCTAATTCCTCGCCAATAATTGCAAAAATGAAATCAGTGTGAGGAGTTGGTAGAAAATGATTCTTTTCTATGCTGTTTCCTAAACCTGTACCTAGTAATCCTCCATTTCCTAAACTTATTAATGATTGATGGGCTTGGTATCCTACATCTGGATTATCACCAATTCCAAAGAATGAAAGTACTCTTTCCTTTCTATATTCTCTTGAAAGAAGAACAGGGACTCCTATTAATGATGCAGTAGAGCATGTAAGTAATATTTGAGAAATTTTTGCACCACCGATAAATAAAATAATTATTCCTAAAAAACCTATCATAATTGCAGTACTATAATCTGGTTGAATAATAATTAATGTCATTATTAAAAACAGTATAACTAATGCTGGTAATAGACCATTTTGAAAATCTTTTAATCTATCTCTTTGTTTATCAACATAATATGCCATATAAATTAAAATTGAAAAGCGAGCAATATCGGATGTCTGGAACCCAAAAGAACCTATTGATAACCATCTAGCAGGTTTGTACCATGAATATCCTTTGATTAAGTACATAAACTTTGTAAGTACTAATAGCAACAATGAAAATATTACAAGGTATGGAGCTATTTGTTTTAAAGCTCTATAATCGATTAATAAAAATCCCGCAAGGAAAACCATGCCTATTAAAAGGCGTTTAAGATGGTTTTTTAGAAAAAGCATCTCTGAATTTCCATCTGTAGATAAAAATGATTCATACCAGCTAGCACTATAAAGCATGATCGTACCAATTATGGCTAGCAAGGATAAGTACATAAGTAGCCTTCTATCATACTGTTTTATTGTTAAGTCAATCATTATTAAGATAATGCTTTTACTGTCGATTTAAAAAAATTTCCTCGGTCTTCAAAATTTTTAAATTGGTCAAAACTTGCACAACCCGGAGATAATAAAACAATATCTCCGGGTTGTGCGATTGAATGAGCATTTTTTACTGCAGAGTAAAGATCATTTACTATAAATAATCTTACCGCATCCCCTATTGCAGATTTTATTTGCTCACTAGCTTCTCCATATGCTATAATAGTTTTAACGCTATTAGTTTTGATATGTGGAACAAGAAGCCCAAAGTCAACACCCTTATTAATACCTCCTAAAAGAAGTATGGTGGGTTCATTGTAAGCTTTTATGGCAACAATTACAGAATTCACATTTGTTGCCTTTGAATCATTAATATAATCGACCTCCAATTTTGTAGCAACATATTCAATCCGATGAGGTATCCCTTTAAATGTTTTAAAAATACTTTTTATATTTTCAATTTCGACTCCAAATTGATCAGCACATGTTGCCGCTGCTAAAAAGTTTAATAAGTTATGCTGGCCCTTTAATTTTATATCTTCGATATTTATGACTAATGTATTTGAAGAGCTGTGGTAAATAGCATCATCTTTTAGATAAAATGTATGGTTTAATGATTTTATTCCGAACGTTAATTTTTTTAAAACAGAATCATCAAAAATAGATTTTAGAGTATCATCATCCTCATTAAAAATCACAGTATTATTCTTTTTGCAATTTTCAACTAGCCTTAATTTCATTTTGATATATTCCTTCATAGTATAGTGTCTATCAAGGTGGTCTTCCGATATATTGGTGTAAATTGATAAATGAGGACGGAAATTGGCTATATATTCTAATTGAAAACTGGATATCTCTAGTAAATAAACTAAGTCTTTAGATGGATGTAAAATTTCTTTTAAAATACATTCTGAAAATGGAATCCCGATGTTGCCCCCAATAACTCCTATGGTGTGGCTTTTGTTGAACATTTGATGCAGGATATGAGTAGTAGTTGTTTTACCATTAGAACCAGTAATCCCAATAATAGGGGCTTTTGTAAACCAACTAGCAAATTCAATTTCACTTACAATAGGGATATTATTAATAAATGCCTCTTTAATAATTTTTGATTTTGCAGACACTCCCGGAGAAATAACCCATAAATCAGAATTGTAAATTTTATTGCTGTGGGTTCCAGTTTCAGTAGCAATGTGATGATCATTGATTAATTCCATTGCATTTGTAATTATTTCTTCAGAAGAATTAGAATCACTAGCGTAGACAACTGCTCCAAGTTGGTTAGCTAAAATTGATGCTGCTTTTCCACTTATTCCCAAACCAATAACTGTAATTCGTTTATCTAGAATATTTTTACGATTATATTTTTTTAATTCTATCATCTTACTTTAAAAGTTGTTAGCGAAAGAAGCGCAAGGAGTAGACCAATAATCCAAAACCTTATTACAATTTTAGTTTCAGGCCATTCTGAAAGTTCAAAATGATGATGGATGGGGGCCATTTTAAAAAAACGTTTTCCTTCTCCAGTGGACATTTTTGTTAATCTAAAATATGATACTTGAATTATTACAGTCAAAGCTTCCCAAACAAAAACCCCTCCAATTATAAAAAGCAATAGTTCTTTTTTTAACAAAATAGCTAATGTCCCCAGTGCTGCTCCAGAGGATAAGGAGCCCGTATCACCCATAAAAACTTCCGCGGGATGAGAATTATACCATAAGTATCCTATGCAAGCTCCTGCCATTGCAGAACTGAATATTGCAAGTTCGCCTGCTCCCGGTAGGTATAAAATATTTAAATAGTTTGAAAAATCAATACGCCCAGAGATGTAGGCAACTGCTGAAAAAACGGTAAAGCATATCGCTAATAGGCCTGCAGCCAACCCATCAAGCCCGTCCGTAAGATTTACAGCATTAGATGTTCCAGTAATTACAATTATAACCATTAATGGATATAAGAGACCAAGGTCAATCTCTACGTTTTTCAAAAAAGGAACAGTTGTTTTAGTACTAATAATTGAATACTCAGGCAATTGAAAAATCCAGTAACTTATTATACATCCCAAAGTAATTTGACCGGCCATTTTATACCTGGCAATAAGTCCTTTTTTTAATTTTTTTATAATTTTCAAGTAATCATCTAAAAACCCAATAAAACCCATCCAAATAGTTGCGAATAAAATTATTTGAATAAACGGACTATTGATTTTAGAAAAAAGAAGGGTAGGGAGGAGTACCGCTGTTAAAATAATTACTCCTCCCATTGTAGGCGTGCCCCTTTTCTTCATGTGTGTTTCAGGTCCTGAAAGGCGAATTTCTTCCCCTATTTGGTTTTTATGTAGTATGTGGATAACCCAGGGACCTATAATGAAGCTTATTAAAAGTGCTATTATTGCTGATAAACCAGAACGAAATGTGATATACTGAAATAAATTAAAAAAAGAAAAAGAGTCTTTTAAAGTTGTTAAAAATTCAATTAGCATTATAGATTAAATACCTTTCCAATAATTTTATCCATTTCCATACTCCTTGAGCCTTTGAAAAGAACTATATCATTTTTTTTAATTATTTTTTTTAGTGTTTGAATTAAAATTCCTTTAGATTGAAAATGTTTGTGGTATATTTTTCCAATTATGTTTGAATCAGTAAAAATTGTTTGTTCACCAACAGTGAAAACTATATCAATTTCTAAAGATGAACACTTAATCCCCACCTCTGCATGTTGGTTTTCCGATATATCACCCAGTTCTAACATGTCACCAAATACAAAAATTTTTCGACCTCCATTTGCAAATGCATTTAAATATTCTAGAGCTGCAAGGGTGGATGTCAAGTTAGCATTATACGTATCATCAATAATTGTAATCTCATTTAACTTGCTTACAAAACATCTTCCTTTAGGTGGCAAAAAAGATTTTAATCTTTCATTTAAAGATTTTGCATTTATTCCTAATGTTATAGCTATTGCTGAAATAGCGATGCAGTTTTTTAAAAATGAAAAATTATGTGAATTAGTTTTAATCTCATGAGTATTAAGAATGAGAGTGAGTGTCCCGTCTTTTTCTTGAGAAATATCAGCAGGGAAATCACAGTCTGGCGTAAGACCAAAGGTGATTTTTTCTCCTTTTATATCCATCTTGGAAATATAATCATCAGCCATATTAACAAATGAAGTGCCACACAATAATGAATTAAAAAGGTTCCCTTTTTCTTCGGCTATTTTTTTTATTGATCCAAATCCTTCTAAATGGGCCGGAGCAATATTTGTTATTAGCCCATGAGTTGGAGATGCTATCTCGCAAAGATTTTTTATTTCTCCTGGCTTGCTTGCACCTAATTCAAATATTGCCAAATCATGGTGTTGCTGAAGTTCAAAGATAGTAAAACAGAGCCCTATAGCCGTATTAAAATTTCCCTTTGTAGCATGTACTTTTAAATCATCAGATAAAATATGTAAAAGCAGGTCTTTTGATGAAGTTTTTCCATTCGATCCCGTAATAGCAATAACTGGGATATCAAAATTCTTTCTCCATTTAGTTGCTAGCTTTTTTAGCGTGTCCAACGTATTTCGTACTTGGATTTGTTGAAGGTCAACATTGATATTTGATTTTTGAACTATTGCAGCGGAAGCACCCTTTTTATTTACATCATCTAAAAACTTGTGCCCATCATTAAATTGACCATTCATAGCAATGTAAAGATCACCTTTTTGTAGTTGTCTACTATCATTTGTTAAACCAGTGATAGGATAATATATTTTTGAATGTATTATGGATTCCATTACTGTTGTAAACATTTCTGAGTTTTCTATATTAATTCGCAAGAATAATCCTTTAAAATGTCGAAATCAGAATGATAAATTTTTTTTCCTTGAATATCTTGATATTCCTCTCGCCCCTTTCCCAAAATTGCTACAATATCATTTTTCTTTGCAATCTTAAGTGCCGCTTCTATACCCTTATTCCTATTGTCGTAAATGGAGTACTTATTCTTTTTAAAGCCTTTTATGATTTGAGCATTAATTTTGTTTTGCTTCTCAAATCTTGGATTATCTGGTGTAATAAAACAATGTTTTGCATATGTTTCTAAAATTTGAGCCATATGGGGGCGCTTGCTTGTATCCCTGTCTCCTCCTGCTCCAAATACTACATAAATATGGCCTTTTGTTTTTTGTAATTCTTTTAAAGTCTTCATTAATTTATTGTAAGAATCTGGTGTATGGGCATAGTCAACAATGGCTATACCTTTATTTTGAAGCTTAAAGGATTCCATTCTTCCAGGAATAATTGGACATTTCTTTATTCCTTTTTCAATTGTCTTTTGTTTTATGTTTAATGCTAAAGAGACTCCAACTGCAGCTAATATATTTTCTGAATTGAAATTCCCAATTAGCCTTGTTTGAATTGCAATTTCTTTATCTAGTGCAACTATGGTACCATTGATTCCATTTGTCGAAAATTTTACGTTTTTAAAATATACTTCTGATTGATTTTTACTTGAAAATGGGATCACTTTATATGATATTTTTTTTGATAAAACTTTACCAAAATTATCGTCAACATTTATAATTGCTTTTGAACCTTTTGCTAGTAAATGGAACAATTTTTCTTTAGTATTCTTATATTTTTCAAATGTTCCGTGATAATCTAGATGTTCTGGAGTAATATTAGTGAAAGCGGCTATGCTAAAATTAATATCTGCTACTCTATATTGATCTAACGCATGAGATGAGACTTCCATAACAACATGGGAAAAACTGGCTGCTTTTAAATCATGTAAAATTTTATGCAGAGAAATTGGATCAGGTGTTGTAAGAGTTTTTTGATATTTATAATCTTTTGCGATAAGGCCTAATGTGCCAATTAATGCAACTTTTAAATTTGCATTCTCTAATATCGATTTTATTAAACATGCAGTGGTAGTTTTTCCGTTTGTACCTGTTATTCCAATTATAGTCATGGATCTTGATGGGTGCTCATAAAATTCAGAAGCTATAATCGATAATGCCTTTCTACTATTTTCAACTTTGAAAATAGGTACTTCTACATTTTTGGTGAATGATTTGTTTGTTATTATCGCGGCGGCTCCTGAATTTATTGCATCGTTAATATAGGAATGCCCGTTTTCGTTTGCCCCTTGTATTGCAATGAATAAATCACCTTTTTTTGTGTTTTTTGAATTAACTGATAACCCACTAATCAACACTTGTGGGACATCAGACTCATTGATTCCTAATGGAATTAAAATTTGCATTAGTGGCTTCATTATTTTAATCCAACCTTGCAAATAGCTCCATCATGAATATATGTCCCTGGTGCAGGATCTTGCCATATGACCTTACCACTTCCAATCATATCAGGAACAATTCCTCTATTGGCCAGTGTACTCATAGCTTTTCGCATGCTTAAACCTCTTAAATCTGGAATTCTGACCCTTTCATAGGTTTTTGCCTTTACTGAAAGTTCAATAGGGATGCTTTTTTTTTCTTTTGTAACAACTTTTACAATTTTTTGTTTAGAAGCCTTATGTATTCCAAAATCTTTATTTTTCTTTTCAGGAACTGGTGGGGAAATTGAATCATCCATGTTTATTATTCTTTTCATAATCCTTTTGAATGCAATCGCAGCACCTTGGCCACCCCAATGGTATGGTTGTTTTGGTTCGTCAATAATTATTAAGGATAATAATTGAGGATTTTCTTCAGGAAAAAAGCCTACGAAATTTGATATAAATTTTTTATTTGAATATTTTCCATCTATCCATTTTTGAGCTGTACCTGTTTTACCTGCTACTTTCCAGCCTGCAATTCCCGCATTAATTCCAGTGCCATCTAAAATTACATCTCTAAGCATTTTTTTAATTTCGATCATAGTTTTTTCGTCAGCGACTTTCCTTATAATTGTTGGTTTCTCAACATAAATAGATAAGTTATCACTATTTATTACTTGTCTAATTAGTTTTGGCTGCAGTAAAAATCCTCCATTAGCTATAGCGCAATATGCCATTGCTAATTGAATAGCAGTAACTCCAACCTCATGGCCCATTGCTATTTGCCCTAGAGAAACTGCGCTCCAGCTAGCAGAAGGATTTAACGTTCCTTTCACCTCTCCATCTAATTTGATACCAGTTTTTGATCCAAAACCAAAGTCTCGGCTAGTGTTATATAGAATCTTTGGTCCAACCTCTTCAATTATTTTTATAATTCCAATGTTACTTGAATACTGTATTATTTGAGATGTTGAAAGTACTGCATGCTTTTCGTGGTCTCTTATTGGGATAGTATAATATTGATACTCACCATTTTCGCAATTGAATTCCTGATTTGGATAGATTTTATTATTGTATAAAGCAGAGATAGCAGACACAACTTTATAGGTTGATCCCGGTTCAAATTGATCTGTAATGGCTTTAATTCTATGGTGATTAGGGTTAGACTTATTGAATGAGTTGTTATTAAATCCAGGCGTTGATGCTATTGCTAGAATTTCACCATTTTGAGGATTTACAATAATGCCAGTAGCAGATGCCGCATTTGTTTCTAATTGTCGCTTGAATAATTCTTCTTCTAATATTGATTGATATTCTAAGTCCAATGTAAGCTGAATATTATTTCCATTTGTAGGTTTTTTAAATGGCATTCCACTTTTATGCTGAATTTTTCCACTCATTCCTTTGGTTTTGTAAATCCATCCTAGTTCTCCTCTTAATTGTTGCTCGAAATATTTTTCTAAACCAGATATGCCTTTATTATCAGCATTGGTATATCCAATAAGTTGGGCTCCAATTTTATCATGTGGGTAATATCGCCTTGAATGTCTTTCTATCCTTACTTCTCTATATTTATTTGAATTAAAATTATCTATTTGTTTACGTTTTAGGTTTCTCTCTAAATATTCAAAACTTGTTTTAGAATTAAATTTTTTAAGGTATGTATCTATTGGCTTGTTAGTTATAGCGCTTATTTCTTTTGCTAAGCCTATTTTATCATTGATTTGTTTTGGGTTTGTCGATAAGGTATAGTGGAAAATATTTCTACTCAAAGGTCGATTGTCCCTATCAAAAAAGTTACCTCGTTCTGCCGTAGTTACATGTTTTGTTTGCGATTGCAGAAGAACTGCAGATTTATATTCGGCTCCATTTAAAATTTGAATCTGGAACAACCTTAAACTGAGACATAACCAAGAAAAAATGGTTGAAGCAATTATTACATTTATTCTAATCTTGTATTTTTTATAAGACCTTGTCAAAACGTACTGCGCTCGTTAGTATTAAGAAATACATTAAGTGTTTCGGGATCGGCAAACACCATTTTTAACTCTTCTTTAGCTCTTCTCGCAATAGCATCTGCACGATTTAAAGATTCAATTGAATTTTTTAGTTCATAAATTTCATTCTCTAATTCTCGAACAGTTGATGTTTGTATTTCAACATACAATAATGTTTCATCAATTTCTGTATAAATCCATAAATAAGTAATTAAACAAGAAATAACTAAAATTGTCGATCCAAAAAAAATAATGCTTTGGAATAAATTTTTAGTTTTTTTTGATCTTCTCTTTCTTTTCATTAAGATATTCTCTCAGCAGCTCTAAGCTTTGCACTCCTACTGCGTTTATTTAGATCATTTTCTTCTTGGGAAGGAGACATCGGCCTTTTAGTAAGTATCTTTATTTTTTTTTTGAATGAAAGGTCTTTTAAAGCGTGCTTGACAATTCTATCTTCAAGTGAATGAAAACTAATAAATACAATTCTTCCTCCCACAGAAAGCTGATTGCAGAATTCAGAAAGAAAATTTTCCAAAATATTAAGTTCATTATTTACTAGAATTCTAATAGCTTGGAATACTCTTGCCAAAGTTTTATATCTATTTCTTGGAGGAGTTGATTTTCTAATTGCTTCAACCAATTCAAATACATTTTTAATTGGACGCATCTTAAAAATATTATTTGCTATAGATCTAGATCGCCGCTCATTGCTGTATTTAAATATTATGTCTGCTATGTCCTTTTTAGATTTAATATTTAAAAGATCATATGCTTTAAATTTTTGACTTAAGTCAAAACGCATATCAAGCTCAGAATCAATTTTATACGAAAAACCTCGAGATTTAGAATCTAGCTGAGCAGATGATAAACCAAGATCTAATAACATACCGTCAACCTTCTGGATTTTTGATATTGATAAAACATCTTTAATCTTATGGTATGAATTGTGAAATAATTGGATGTTATTATAAGCAGAGAGACTTTTTTTACAATATTTGATAGCCTTCTCATCTTTATCAATCCCAATCAACTTTCCGTCTAATGATAATCTTTCTAAAATATGACGTGCATGCCCTCCATAGCCTATTGTGCAATCTATGTAAGTTCCATTTTTGGAAATTTGAAGGTATTGGATTACCTCCTTGACCATAATTGGGATGTGTGGATTTATTCCTGATCTCACAGGAGCTTTTATCAAAGTATAATTCTATCTGATAAAGCATCATACTCTTCAGGGTTTATTTTTTCGATTTTTTTATCGGCTTTTTCAAGTTGTATTGGATCCCAAATTTCCATTTTATTAACCATGCCGATAATAAGGACATCTTTTTTTAGTGAGGCATAACTTATAAGGGACGGAGTTAAATTTATCCGTCCCTGTTTGTCGTAAGTGGAAGGGGTGGCATAGCGTGCTGTATTTCTAACAAAAGCTCTATGAATACTTGACAAAGAAGAAAGTTTCCGCAAATTTTCTTCAATTTCTTTCCATTGCACTAGCGGATAAACCCAAAGACAAGAATCTAACCCACGGGTGATTACAAAAGTATTTTGGTTATCAGTCGAAAGAGTTTGCCTGAATTTAGATGGTATATTCACTCTTCCTTTTGAATCTAAAGAATAGGTGTACTCGCCAATGAATGTATTATTTGTAAGTGTCATGATTTTTTGGGAATTTTACCCACAACTACCCACAATCTTAACAAAAAGAGAAC
>CACKSF010000047.1 GCA_902602795.1 uncultured Fidelibacterota bacterium | reverse complement strand
TGTCACGCCTAAGGCTTATTCTATGAAGAGTCTCCGCAATTAAATTTTTACCTGTTCCACTCTCTCCGTATAAAATAGTTGTAACGTCTTTTGTTTTAATTTGTGTCATCAAATGATAAATGTCCAGCATCTTATCGGAATAGCCAACGATTTTTTCAAAACCTCTACCCGAGAAATGACGTAGCGATGTTTTGGGAGCTTGTTTTTTAAATTCATGGAATCTTTTTGCTGACTTTAATAAGTTGAATAAATGATCTACACTTGAAAATTCTGGTTCAAAGTACCCAAATAATCCCATCCCTACATCATCAAGAATCGTTTTTCTCCTCCTTTCAGACCTTACCAAGGTAACAATAGGAATGGCTCGATTTGTTTTAAATAATTCTTTAATGAGCCTTGAAGGTGTCATAAGCGGTAGTTCATCTTCTATAATTACAGCATCAAAGTCTCCTGATTGTACTGCACTTATAGCTATCATTCCATTTTGGACATGGTCAAGGTTTATCCCTTTTTCTTTTGCTCCTGGCAAACTACTCTTGTTGCCATTGACGTATAAAGCGTTAATCATAACACAATTTTACTCGTACCTAAAGTTTCATAAACCTCAGAAATAGTAGTATCCCCTCTATTAATCTTAACCAAACCGTCTTCCAGTAGAGTTGACATACCGTTATCTCTAGCTTGTTTTCTAATCTTGTAACCAGGCTCTTGATTTAAAACTAATTCGGATATTTGTGCATCCATTAGTAATAACTCGTAGATTCCAATTCTACCCTTAAAACCTGTATTCCTACAAGCCAAACAACCCTTGCCTTTGAAAAAGTGAAATTCGTTATCTACTTCCAATCCAATCATTTCTAAATCTTGTGGGGACGGATCATACTCTTCTTTGCATTCTGGACAAATTCGCCTTACTAACCTTTGTGCCAAAATACCCTTAACAGTAGAAGCTATTAAAAATGGCTCCACATTCCAGTTGAGTAGCCTTGTAAATCCAGAAGCAGCGTCATTTGTATGGATTGTACTAAAGACTAAATGCCCTGTAAGAGCTGCCCTGATTCCCAATTCAACAGTTTCTTCATCTCTAACCTCTCCTACCATGATAATATCTGGATCCTGACGCAATATAGAACGTAAAGCAGAAGCAAAAGTGACGCCTGATTTAATATTAATCTGTGCCTGATTAATATTGTCTAGGTCATATTCAACAGGATCCTCTACTGTAACTATGTTTACATCAGGTGACTCAAGTTTATTCAAAGTAGAATAAAGAGTGGTTGTTTTCCCACTTCCGGTTGGTCCTGAAACTAAAATAATTCCTTCTCCTCCGATAAGCATACTATTAAAACGTTCTTCGCAACTTGGCTCAAATCCAAGGCCTCCAAATGAATGTAATGCATCAGAAATGTTGAGGAGCCTCAATACTGTTTTCTCACCATATAAAGTTGGGTAAGTAGAAATCCTAAGGTCAAGTCTTCCTCTGCTAGAATTAAATAAAATTCTTCCATCTTGTGGTCTTCTAGTTTCTGCTATATCCATATTTGCCATAATTTTAAGTCTAGAAACTAAAGCTGTATGGATGTCATTAGGTAAAGTTTGAAAATCCTGCAGGCGACCATCAATTCTGAAACGTACTCTAATATCATTTTCTCTGGCTTCAATATGAATATCTGAGCAATTATACTTGTGACTTTGAGATATGATACTATCCACTAACTCCACCACTTTACTTTCATCAAAATAATCTGTTATCTTCGTTGCTTCAGCAGTTTCAGAGCCCTCACCAACAAAGCTTGATATACCATAATGAAGATCAATTGAGTTTTCAATTTCTGTTATAGAAGCTAGATTTAGTTCTACTTTCAAACCTGTAATTTCTCTAGCAAGGTTGATTGGTTCTAAATCAAGTGGATCAGATACTGCAATGTTTAAAGCATTATCGAATTTAAAAAGGGGCAAAAAAGCTTTTGACCTTATTTGACTCTCGGTAAATAAATTCATTAATGATTTATCTATTTTAAAATAACCTAATGAAAGAAAAGGTACCTTGAATTGTTTGCTCAGATAAGAATATAATTCTTTCTCTTTTAGATAACCATTCGAAAGAAAAACTTGCCCTATATAACCGGGATTCTTTTTTTGATTTTGAAGAGCTTTTTCAAGCTGCTCACTATCAATTTTCCCTGCATTTACAAGCATCGTTCCTAATCGTTTTTTCCCTAATATCTCCATATCAAAACATAGTCCTATAATACCAATTAAGTATGTAGTTACCTCCATCTGGCCCAATTGTAAATAAAGAAATCAGAGTTCCTGCCGCTAAAAATGGACCAAAAGGGATTTTCGTGTCACCTGAATTCATTTTTCCACGATAAAAAACAATAATAATAAATGCACTTAGAGCGAAGCTTAAATAAAGAGCAAGAATGGAATACTCAACACCCAGAAAACCCCCTAAAATTAAACCAAGCTTCACATCTCCAAATCCAATACTCTCTTTTTTTAAAATGAATTGTCCTATTAAACCTATACAAAACAAGAATCCAGCGAAAACAAAAGATCCAGATACTGAATATTCCCAACCAAGTAATAAAACATCAAGCATCAGAGAAATAATTAAAACTGATAAGCCAAATAGAATGAAACCATTTGGAATGATAAAATGATCAATATCAACAAAAGTTACAGCAATCAGTAAATACGTTAGAATTAGATAAACAAAAAAAAGAGAATTCAAATTAAAAATTAAGTATACTATAACTGTAAAAATTGCTGTTATTAATTCTACAAAAGCATATCTGCTTGGGAAACGATTTAAACAAAAAACGCACTTACCACTTAAAAGAAAATATCCTAGAATCGGTACATTATACTTCATTGGTATTTTTTTCTTGCAACTAAAACAGTGAGAACTCGGGTAGACAATACTCATGTTTTTTGGTACACGATAAATAACCACATTTAAAAAACTTCCAAAAATTGACCCCATAAAAAAAAGTATAATAATTATATATGGATCTAAATTTGTTACCATCTACTCAACTAGCCCCATAATTTTTTTCAACTCAGTAAATTTAAAAGGCTTTTTTAGAATATAATTCGCTTTGCAAGCTTTAAAATTTTTTTCTTCGCTCAGGATATCATTCGAAGTCAATAAGATTATCGATATCTTTTCATACCTCTCGTCATGCTTTAATAAATACGAAAGTTTGAAACCATTGACATTAGGAAGTAGCGTACTAGCCAGAAGAAAATTTGGTAATTCCTTACATGCTCTAGAATACCCTTCAAAGCCATCCTCGGCAGTAATAGTTAACATACCTATACTATTGAAGCGAGAAGATAAGTTCCCACGAATAACATCATTATTATCAATAATGAGAACAGATTGTTTTTCCATATTTTATTTTGCTTAAAAAATTTTTAAGCTTACCTTACCTCGATTGACTAAATCTAATACTATTTATTGTAATGTGTAACATTTTTTTACATTTTTGTAACAAAATGATCACAATAATAAATTTACCATTAAAATAAATTAATTAAAAATTAATGTAACTTTACAGATGAGAAATAAACTGTTTACAAACCCTCCTCCAAATATTGATCCGTTTACCATCAAAAGACACTTAAAAGTACACTATGATGTTGAAGGAAAAATTACATTTTACCCAAGTGATAGAGATCAAATAATTTTAATTGAAGCAAACAATGACAACTATATTTTAAAGATTTATAATTTTTTTGAAAATTTGCATAATGTCAAAATGCAAATTAAAGCGTTAAATCATATTCTGGACAGTAACTTCCCATTTGAGATTCCAATTCCTATTCAAGGCTTAAAATCTATCGAACATCTTGGTAAGAAATACAACTCTTGTATGTTTAGTTTTATAAAAGGAAGTCTTTTAAATGAATTTGATGGAAGTACTAAACACATAAAAAGAATGGGGGTGTTGATAGGAAGCCTTTCAAAAGCATTATGCGATTTTGAATACAATAGGCGGTCAAATAACTTTCCATGGGATATTCAAAATATTAACTTTTTAAAAAATAAAATAAAGCATATTAAAAATATAGAAGATGCACAAATTTTGAAAGATTTTATCTTAAAATATGAGACAAATGTGCTTCCTATTATAACTAAGATTAGAAAATCTTTTATTCATAATGACGGCAATAAAAATAATATAATACTCAACTCAAAGAGTGAGATTAAGGGAATTATTGATTTTGGAGATATGACTAGGTCTCTAACAGTGTGTGAACCTGCAGTATGTATTTCATATATTGGTCAAAATTCTGAAAATCCTTTAGAAGGCATTAAGGAATTTTTAAATGGGTATTTATCAATATATGACTTAAATAAATATGAGTCAAATTGCATTCCCTATTTAGTTTGTATACGCCTTTCCATATCGGTAACAATGGCGGCGTGGAGGAAAAAACTTTTCCCAAATAATAAATATTTAACTATTTCTGAAAGGCCTGCTTGGTCACTCATCCATTTCTTAAAAAAAATAGAACTCCAAAATTGGATTTAAACTCAAGCTTTAGCATTTAAAGTATGAACGTAAAAAATACTATGGATAAGATCTTAGCTCCTTATCTAAGTCTATCATACAATAATCCAATGCATTTAATCCATGGTAGAGGTCAATATCTATTTGATAAAAATGGAAAAAATATTTGGATGCTATTAATAATATTCAGCATGTTAGTCACAGCCACCCTAGAATCGCGAAAGGTACATATTTCAACTAAAAAAGCTAAATACCAGCAAAAGATATTTAGATAAAATCGTTCTAAATTAGGCAAAATCAATCATTAAAAAGCTCATAATTTGTTTTCTTTTGCAAAATCTGGCAGCCAATCAAATGACTTAGCTCTGAGAATCTCTAGAAACTTTATAACAAATAATCACACAATTTTTATCGATGAAGCTTATCATGTGCATACTAATTCTTTAATGGAAGTAAGGACATAAAAATATGTAGGAATAGGCGGATTTACTCGTCCTCCCTTTGAGCATGAAATTCTTGTTCCTAATGTTTTCAGAAAGCTTTCAAAAAACAATGCATAGGTAAATAAATGCTTAAAAATCTTTGAAAAATGTGCAAAAAATTTAAAGTATAACGGTTTTAACCCTATTTATATATTTGAATCTTTCATGGGCTTTGCTGGACAATTTCCATTACCTATTTTATTTTAAAAAACGCTTGTGAAATCATTTAAGGCTATGGTTGAATATGTATAGCGGATGAAATTCAAGTTGGTTTAGGTAGAATTGGTAAACATTTTTGTGGATTTAATCATTAAGCAGTGAATCCTGATATTGTAACTATTTATAAATCAATTGGTAATGGCCATCTTTTATCTATAATAGTTACAACAAAAGAGTTATTAGATCGATTTAATAATAGAAAAGAATACTTTAACTCTTTTGGGGTAATCCAGTTTCTACCTCGGCGGGACATGTTGTTCTAAAGATAATAAAAGACGAGAAACTCCAAAAAAATGCATTGAATGTAGGCTCCTATTTAAAAAAAGGGCTTTTGGAACTAATCAATAATTTCGAGGTTATCGGTGATGTTAGAGGTGAAAGTCTATTTTTAGGAATAGATATTATTCTTAAAAACAATTTGATCAAACCAAATCCATTGGTCGCAAAACATATTGTCAATAAATGAAAGAATTCGAAGCCTAACTTAGTAAGAATGGTCATGACCATAACGTGATGAGAATAAAACCACCAATAATATTCAATAGGCAAAATGCTAATTTTTATTAAATAGGCTCACCAAAACTATTTCATCAATCTAAAAAATAATGTTTAAGAAGTTATTTTTGTAAAAGAAAATCTTTAAATTGCTTATATATCGTGTTTTGATTAAACAACCAAACTCGCGATTGTACGCGTTTTCAATATCATACAAACGAGGTAATAGAATGGAAATAATATTTTTAGCTATTTTAGCTATAGGAATATTATCATCAATTTTTGGATTTCTTATGATTTTTTCCCCTGCTTTTATTTTAAAAGTTGAGCGTAGTGCTAATCAACTTTACATGACTGATGCAGCCTTGATGAAAAATAGAATACCTTTAGGGATCTTTATGTTAATTGCATCTGGGTTTTTAGTTTTTAGCTACTATAACGGCCCATATAGAGAAATTATATTTTTATATTTATCTTTCGTTGCTGGCATTTTTGGATCGTTACTCCTAATAAAACCAAATATGATTTTAATAGCAGAAAGAAAAGCCAATAAGCTTTACATGACCGATGCCTTCTTTTTTGAGCACAGAATTAAACTAGGGATTATACTTCTAATCGCTTCCGCATTCATGCTAAGAACTTATTTTATTTTTGGTTTTTCTTCCTAAGAAAGGTCTTTCTTGAATCTTTTTAGAGCAATTGGATTAAAATCAGATCCTTTTTCTACATCTCCAAACGTAGATTTATTTTATCCTGCTACAGAGCATAGACAATGCTTAGAGGGTCTAGAGCTTGCAATTCGAATGCGACGCGGTCTCTCAGTTATAAAAGGTGGAATAGGAGTTGGCAAGACTACGATAAGCAGAAAACTAATACAAAATTTTAAAAATGAGTCTGATGATTTTACATTTCATCTTATTTTGGATCCAAAGTTTGAATCCGAGATTATTCTTCTAAAACACATTATTGATTTATTTGGGATTAACGAATCTGCTGAGTCAGTTCAAGACTGCAGAAATATAATTGAAAACTTTTTACTGAAAGTAGGATTAGAACAAGGAAAAACTTTAGTTTTAATAGTTGATGAGGGGCAAAATCTTCCAGGTGAGATGCTAGATGTTTTTCGGACGCTACTGAATTTTGAAACAGATGAATTTAAACTTTTACAATTAATTATATTTGGTCAGCCTGAAATGTCCAAAATAATAAAAAATTATCCAAACTTTGAAGATCGTATCATTTTTAATTTTGAATTAGGTCCAATTACGTTAGAAGATACAAAGGGCATGATTCACCACAGAATCAATGTTACTAGTGGAGAGTCAAAGAAATGGTTTACTGATGAGTCTATAATCAAAATTCATAAGAATACTCAAGGTTACCCTAGGAAGATTACACAGCTTTGTCATCAGGCTCTCCTAGCTATGATGAGTGAGGACAAGGAAAGTATTTCTGAAGAGATGGTTTCAAAAGCCATATCCGGGAAAATCGATACAAGTGGCTTGCTGAAGCAAAAGAAAAAAAATTATAATGAAATAGCCGTAAATAAACTTTTAGATGTTTTGCAGGAAGATTTGGATAATGATAATAAGGACGAAAATAAAGATTTAGATGATGATTGGATAGGAGATGTTTCAGAAAATAAAATAGATTCAAATAAGGTAGAAATATTATCGAATGAACAAGAAATAGAAAAAGATAACAAAAAAACAAAACCTAAAAAAACTAAATCTCAAATCAGCACAAAACCTTCGGAAATTGAAGAGGTAAGTTTTTCAAAAAATCAGGATAAAAAACCCACTGCTGAATTTTTACCAAATGCTGGCAATCACCATAAATATATTAAGAAAAGTTTTTTAAATATATTACCATTTGACAAAATTCTCGTCGGAGTGCACATAGATTTTCAAAATATTTATTCTGTTATTATTCAAGAAAGAAAGGGAATAAAATATTTGATCGGAAATGAAATATTACATTTCAGTGAGAAAAATTTTGATATTGAAAATGATTTTAGCAAAGTAATTAATTACATTAAAATTACTTTCGAAAATCTTTATGAAAGGCTTTTTGATTTTGAAGATATCAACCAAGCATCGATAAAGGCTTTAAGAGCCAAAGATTCCATAGCTATTACCATAAATCATCCTGAAATAATGTCTCAGATAGTTGAGATTCCAAAGGAGGGTGAAAAAGATAAAAATCAAATTTTAAGTTGGACTCTTAGTAAGTCAATTAAATTTCCTATCGAAGAGGCCTCTTTTACTTACAAAAAACAAAATGATGGAGTATACTGTGTAAGCTTAGCAAATACCGAAAAATTTAATAAATACGGTGAAGAATTATTTGCAGAAGATATTACGGTAAAAAAATGGTATCCAGTTGCTCAGTCAATTTTAAATGCATTTATATGGAACTATTATGACCGATTAAATAAAACAACTTTAATATTACATATAGGCGATAAAGACGGATTCATTTTAGGTTATGAAAAACTAAAATTAAAATTTATCAAACCGCTTTATTTAGGATTTTCTGCTTTAGCTATCGCTCTTGAAGAAAACAATCTAAACGATAATATTTATGAGACAAATTTTAATACATTGCAAATCCCAAAATCTTTTTTTAGTTCTTTCGATGAAGGAATGAAAAAAGGAGAATATGATGATATTTTAAGGCCTATTTTTGAAAATTGGTCTCAAGAAATAAGTATAAACATTAATAGTATCAGAACTGAAATGAATTTCACAGAAAACACACGATTACTGTTGAGTGGGCGAATTAATTATATTTTATACATGGATAAATTTTTAGAAACTATTAGTGGGATTGAATCAAACTACATGAATCCAATACGTAATCTAAAAATAAATCCTGGTCTTGATTTAAAATTAAACGATATTCGTTCTCCTTTACTTTCCGCTTCTATTGGAAGTGCAATTGGAATAGAAAACACCCCAAACATGCTCCCCAAGACCTTTAAAAAAATAGAAACTTTTAGATGGTTAAATCGATGTGGACTTGCTGTCTTGTCTACAACAATTATTTTATGTTTAGGTTTATCAGGCCAAAAAAAACTAAAAACAAATTCTTTAATGACCAAGCTGGATCCTATGGTTGTTCAAAAACAAAGCATGGCATATGTTGAGGAAAAACATAGAAATTTATCATTAAATACGGAAAGCGCTGAAAGTCAAATTAAAAAACTAAGTTATGATACTGACTACTCAAACAGGATATTAACAATAAATAGAATATTAAGTTTTTACACACCAAAAGAAATAAAGATATCTTTAATTAAATTTCAAAAAGGATGGGATAAAAAAGCATATAAGAAGATTGGCCGTGATTTAGTGCCAATTGTACAAAAACAAGAAGAGCATCTTGATATTGTACGTTTGAAAGGAAGTGTCAATTCAAATCCAGCATTATTAGATGATCATTTTGAAAATTTTATAGCGATGCTTGAAGAAACAAATTTATTTAAAAGCATTGATGTAATTGATCAATCTAGCAAGGAAAGTCTAGGGCCTGAATACTTACAATTTGATTTAAAATGCGTGCTTTGATAGAAAAATATCTTAACAATCCAAAGAGTCAATTTATCGCCTCATCCTTATTTTTATTTACATTTTTAAGTTTTTGGTATATCCTCTTTTATAAAAATATTTCAGACGAATATAAAAAATCAATCTCGCTTGAAGAAAATGTATCAAGAGAACTTAATAGATTTAAAAGTATGCAATCAAAATTAGGAGACATGGAGGATCATTGGAGTGAAATAAATAGCCAATTCCAATTTATTATTGAACAAATTCCAGATAAAAGACTTTTGGAAAATGTAACAGATCATCTATACTCAGACCTAATTCAAAACAACTTAAAAATTATCAATTTTTCCCCCTCAAATATTGCAATCAATAAAGAAAACATTTCATTACCTGACATAGATGGTGAAATTGTCGTAGAAAAAATACCCATAGATATTACGCTAAGAGGTTCCTTTCTAAACTTTAATAAATTTTTAGAAAATTTAGAAAATAATCGTTATCGATTTACGACATCCAATGTAGGAGTATCGCAGGAAAAATCTTCACCAGAACAAACTATTGAACTAATTGCGTATGCATATTTCCAATCTTCAAAGGAATTAAAATTTAAAAAACCTAAAAAAATCAAAAAAAATAATATCTCATCCCTTACAAAGCCAAAAAAATTATCACAGAAGAGACCTGATGAAGAAAAATCAGTTAAAAACTTTGCAAAAAAAGATAAAATAATTATTGACGAAGATTTAAGAGATGTACCTGAAATGTGGCTTGAACCTGCAACTGAGCCTATTGAAGATATAGTTGAAGAAAATAAAATATTATCAAAAATAGATACTACAGCCAAGAACTTAAGTATTATAAAAAAAGAAAAAGAAAAAGAAAAAGAAAAAAAAGCTACTCAGGTTGTGACTGAAAAACCAAAAAAAACAGTAAAAGATTATAATGCCTTGAACGATCTTGTAGTGCTTCGGAGTAATATGTGTAAAAAAGTAAAGAATAACCTTCCTGTATACACAAGTCAAGTTTTTGATGTCAATGATGAAAAAGTTATATGTTATTCTTTAATTAACAATAATACAGAAAAAAGTAAAGTTCTATACCATATTTGGTACATGAATGGCGAACTTAAAGCAAAAGTTCGTATTATAGTTAGACCTGGCATTGAAATCCCTGCAATTTCAAATAGAAAAGTTAATGATCTAGATATAGGAGGATGGAAAATCATAATTACTGATATTAATAAAATGATTTTAGATACTGTAATTTTTGAAGTAGTTTAGTGCTATTAAAGGATGACACCTAGATTAAAATTACTTTCTGCTTTACTTTGTGTATCAATCGTATATGCTGTCTATGACTATATAGACAGGAATAATATTGGTAAGGCAAAAGATATACCTAAAAGAGCAAAATTCAAACGAGCCCGAACAGCTGGGATGTCATCAAACAGTGCAAAACTAAGGAAAATAAAAAAACGGCAGGAAAAAAGAGAGGCAGAAAGCCTACTAAAAAACAACTTAAATAAGAATACTGAGTTCAAGCAACTATCTGAACAGTATTCTGATCTTAATGGCTGGGCTAGAAATCCATTTGTTAAATTTTCTGAACCGAAGGCAATAAACACTTCAATATCGCCTTCCCAACCTGCTAAAATAGTTCCAATAGAAGAAAAGAAAATCCTAGAATTAAATTCTCTAGATCGTCTTAATATAGAAACTGCAGTACGGATGGGCGAAAAAGCTTTTGTCACTATAAATGGGAAAACATTCCGTGAAGGGGACCTCATAAAAGATGCTTTAATAGAGAAAATAGAAAATGAGCAAGTGACTTTTAGAATTGGGACTACGAAAATTATAAAAAATGTTGGATCTTAATAAA
>CACKSF010000046.1 GCA_902602795.1 uncultured Fidelibacterota bacterium | reverse complement strand
GTCATAGGTTGAAAATATTACTTTTTTTGGTTTTACAAGTGTTAACACTTTTTGAATAGTCCAAGGAAAGTCGAAGGGTAGATAAAATTTTAAATCGATCGCATTACTTAATGCATAATTCATTCCTGAAGGAGAAGAAAAACTGACAAATATTACATTATTTCTATTCATTTTTTTCATTCCCTCAATGATAGGTTTAACTTGGTGAAACTCTCCCAAACTGGCTGCATGGAACCAATATATATCATCGCTATTATGCTTTTCTTTGATGAATAACTTAAGTTTGCCATATGTTTGGAATCTTCCTACTAAACCTTCTCTCACTTTAGACGAAAATATGGAGGCCAAGAACACTGCAAAAACGAGTACTGGATAGAGGACACTATTATATAAAATAAACCAAAATATATTCAAAGCTTTTCCGTTTTTAGAAAAGCCGAGACTACATCTTTTGGAAAAATTAAGTCCATACATTCTTGACTTTTTCTATAACAAGGGAATTTTCCATTTTGGGAACATGGTCTACACCAAACTTCTTTTTCTACTATTGTTGACTGTTCTTTGTATGTGCCTCCTCCAGTTTCTATTGAGGTTGGTCCCATTATCATAATAACAGTTTTACCTAAAGCTTCAGCGGCATGTACTAAACCTGTATCACTTCCAATAATTTTCTTAGCAATTGAAATAATTGATACTGCTAACCTAAGGTCTGTCTTCCCAGCTAAGTTAATTGCTTTGTTAAACCCTAGTGATATTTCATTACAAATTTTATCTTTTTTTGATCCAAGAACGACAGCGGGTATATTTAATTGATTTAAAGTGCTAATATAATTTTTTATAGACCACTGTTTCTGATTCCATGCTGCTCCTGGAACTATGGCAATAAAATCTCTTTTCAAACCTTTAGAACTTAAAAATCTGTTTGCTCTTTCTTTTTCAAACCTACTTATTTTGAGAAAAGTTGGAGGTATTTCATCCTTTTTCTGCCAAATGGAGCCAATATTATCATGAAAAAGTCTTAATGAAGAAAATCCTTTGTTAAATTTATTGACGTGAAAAAAAAATAATCCAGATCTCTTTAAGCGTGGTTTTTTTAATCGATAAACCTCTTTTGAAATTCTATAGGTCAAAAAATTTGACCGAATTGAGTTGTGTAAATCATAAATAACTTGGAATCTTTCATCACGTAAATATTTTCTTACCTCCAAAAGGTTTTTAAAGCTTTGCTTCCGTTTTATTGATAACAAACTATCGATATCTGGATGCATTTCTAGTAGCGGTGCATATGTATTTATAGTTAAAAATGTTATTAGAGAATCTGGAAATACTTTTCGAATAGTTTTGAGTGGCGATGTTGATTGTACGATATCTCCAATGGAACTAAAACGTACGATCAGAATTTTCTGATCAAATTTCATATACCTTACTTTATTCTTGATCCATTATATGACACCAGGTTTATTAACGATACTTTAATAGGTGAGTTTGGATAGTGAGAAATTGCCTTCAAAGCTAAATCTGAATATTCTTCCATTTTATCAATTGAATATTGAATTCCTCCTGCTTCCGTTATTAATTCTTTAATGCCTAAAAGGGTTGTCTTATTTTTCTTATTTTTATTTAATAGCTTTTTCAATTTTCTTTTTTTAACTCTAGACATATTAGACATTGCGTGAATTAAAGGTAAAGTAATCATATTTTTTTTTACATCACTATTAGAATTTTTTCCAGTTTGAAATTCGGTACCAAGTATATCAAATAAATCATCTTTGATTTGGAAAGCAATACCCAGGTTATGACCAAAATCATAGGTTGATTTTCGATCTATTTCTTTTTTGGTTGTAGTAATAGCACCTAATTCACAACTTGTAGCTATCAAAGAAGCTGTTTTTTGTCCAATCATATCAAAATAAGTTGCCTCATCCATTGACTTAGTCATACTTTTTTCAATTTGTAAAATTTCACCTGCACTCAGTTTTTCAGCTGTAATTGATATCCTCTCTAAGGCATCAAAATCTTTTATTCTAATCATATTAATTAATGCCTTACTTAGTAAAAAATCTCCCATAAGCACTGATAGTTTATTTTTCCATATGAAATTTAGAGAAGGGAAACCTCTCCTAATAGTGGCATCATCAACTACATCATCATGAATAAGAGTAGCTATATGCAATAATTCCATCATTGATGCTGCTCTATAGGTATTTATAGTTGGTTCACCACAGAGCCTTGCAGATAAAAGGGTAAGTGATGGACGAATATTTTTACCTTTTTTACGCATCATATATTTTGTTATTGTGTTAATGAGTTGAACATCAGATTTAATTGCTCTTTGATACTCTATATCAAAAGTTTTAAGATCATCAATAATCGGAGTTATAATTTTTTCAAGAGTAGAATTATTGCTAGAAACCATAATTTAAAAATAGTTTTTTATTGCCGTTCATTTCAATTGCATTTTTTTGCGATTTACAAGCCAGGAAATTCCTATGCTAGCTTCATATAACAATCCTAAAGGAAGGGACATGATTAACATTGAAACAGGATCAGGGGGAGTAATAAAAGACGAAGCTATTAAAATCGCTACAATAGAATGTCTTCGGTAGTGTCTCATGAACGAAGGTGTAAGAATTCCAATAGAGGATAAAATAAGTGAGATTACCGGTAACTGAAAAATAAGGCCTGCTCCAAGTAGCAACCATGTTAAAAAACTAAAATAATATTGAATAGAAAAATTGTTATTTACATCTTCGATACCTATCCCACTAAAAAACTCTAGAGAAAATGGAACAATCACTAAATACCCAAACAAAACACCTATTATAAATGATGAGAACCCAAAAAACACTACAGGAAAAACAAATTTTTTTTCATTTGCAAAAAGCCCCGGAGCAATAAAGCTCCATAATTGATAAATCAAATATGGAAGTGACACAATAAAACCTGATATTAAAGATATAAACCATTTTATGAGGAACATTCCTTGAACTGATAACACTTGCAAGTTGATTGATCTTGATGTCATTTTTGTAGGCTCTAGTAGTAAGTTTAAAATTGTATCAATATTCCCAAAGGATATTATTGAACCTATAATTATTGCAAATAAGCACCTCACTAGGCGCCATCTCAGTTCCTCTAGATGGTCTAAAAATCCCATCTCTGCTTGGTTATTTTCAGGCAAAGTACTATCCGTACAATAATTGTTTTGCTACTTTGTGAGGGTCTATACTGGTTTCATCAATATTTTTTGTTAGATCGATCAATTGTTTTTGTTTACCTCGGCTCCAAAAAGAAGTTTCCAAGCTATTTTGAATTATATCAAAGACTCTTTTCCTATATCTTTCAAGCCTTCTAATGTCTAGTAGGCCTTCTTTATCAATTACTTTTAAATATGATTCTATACCATTGAAAAGTTCTAATACACCTTTCTGCTTATTCGCGATAGTGTTGAATACCGATGGTTCTCTATTATCTTGCTTTTTTAATATATGTAAAATATTTTTCAATGTCGAAGCAATTCGATTTGAACCCTCTCTGTCAGATTTATTAATTACAAATATATCTGCAATTTCTATTAGCCCCGCTTTCATCAATTGTATTTCATCACCAGATTCTGGTACTAAAACTACAATTGAAATATCGGCGACGTTAATGATGTCATGCTCACCTTGCCCCACTCCGACAGTTTCAAAAAAAATATAATCTTTACCACTAGCAGCAAGTACATCACCAATTTCTTGAACCTTGCTTGAAAGACCTCCCAAATCACAGTGATTACCCATGCTTCTTAAGAAAACTCTTTTATCACCAACATACTTATTCATTCTTACCCTATCTCCAAGCAATGCTCCGCCTGTAAATGGACTAGTTGGGTCTACAGCAATTACACCAACTTCTTTCCCTTTAGCCAAACAAAATTCGATTAATAAATTAGTTAATGTACTCTTCCCTGCACCAGGAGGACCAGTTATTCCTATTCTGACAGAATTAAAGGAGTTTTTATGGATGTCACAAAAAAAGGGTTCTGGAGGAAATTGATTATTTTCAATAAGTGTTATAGCTTTAGAAATAGATCCATGGTTATTTTTTAGTATCCCAAGGACAAGATCGTGAGGCATTTATGAATCGAACTCCTTAATAAAGTTTTTGTAATTTAAAATTTTAAGTTCTTTGCCATTACGTTCAATATATTTCTCTTCAGTTAATAAACTCATTGCTCTAGAGACTGTTTCTCTAGATGTTCCAGCCATATTTGCTATATCTTGTTGAATAGGAATTTTAGGTATGGTTACCTGTCCATTCTTGATAACGCCCTGTTCATCTGCAAACCGTACAATACATAGTGCAATTCTTTTTTCTGCATCACTAAGTGAAAGGCTTACAATTTGCCTATCACTTTTCCTAAGTCTAGATGTCATTTCCTTTAATAATTGTATGGCGATTTTAGGATAATCGTGTAAAACAACTAAAAAGTCATCTCTTTTCAGAGAAAGTACTTCTGTTTCTTCAAGTGCAATGACATTTGCAGACCTAGATTGTCCATCAAGCAAAGACATCTCTCCAAAAAAATCACCTGCATTTAGCATTGCAAGAATCACTTCTCTTCCATCTTTACTAAGCCTAGTTACTTTAACACTACCGTCTACTACAAAAAATAAATTTTTGCCTTCGGATTCTTCCAAAAAAATTAGATTTCCATTTTCAAATTTTTTTGAAACCATCTTATCGGATATATAGCCTAGTTCAATTTCATTTAAATCCCAAAAAAGTGATACAGTTTTTAAAAGTTCGATGTTCTTCATATTACAAAAATAACACTCATATAACTATAATCAAATTTTATAAATAAAATTAAACATTAATTTTATCAAAAATTTTCAATTTATTTTTCTAAAAGGTGTTTTATTAAAAGTGAAATGTATCATTGACACTAGAATTGTTAGAGATGTAATATTCCAAGCTTTAATGAAAGGAAAATATACATGGATAGACATCCACAACAGTTAAAAAGAGAAAGACAAGACAAAAAAAGACGCGCACGAAACATAGAAAACCTCTCTAGGCTTCGTACTTATATAAAGAAAGTATTAGCAACAACTTCTAAGGCGGATGCTGATTCAATTTATCGAGATACCGTTAAAATTATAGACAAAGCAGTCAGTAAAAATCTAATACATCGTAATACTGGAGCTAGACGGAAAGCCCAAATTACTCGTCACATAAATTCACTAACATAAAAACTTAACTATCTGAGACTTGATAGTTAGGTGCTTCCTTAACAATTCTCACCTCATGTGGATGATTTTCTTTTACACCTGCGACAGTAATTTGTGTAAACACTGATTTACTACCAAAATCTTTTATAGTTTTGCATCCACAATAACCCATTGAAGATCGTACTCCTCCTATTATCTGATGAATAGTATTTCTAACGGGTCCTCTATATGGAACCATTCCCTCAATCCCCTCTGGTACTAATTTTGAAGTTTCAGATTTTTCTTGAAAATATCTATCTCCACTTCCTTCTTTCATAGCCCCCAATGAACCCATGCCTCTATATGATTTATACTGACGACCTTCATAAAGAATAGTTTCTCCTGGACTTTCATCCATACCAGCTAGCAAACTACCAAGCATTACCGAATTTGCACCAGCTGCTAATGCTTTTGCTACATCACCACTATATCTAAGCCCGCCATCAGCTATAATAGGAATATTTTGTTTTTTTGCAGCATCTACCGCATCCATAATTGCAGTTAGCTGTGGAACACCAACACCAGCAATTACTCTGGTAGTGCAGCTAGCACCAGCTCCAATTCCAACCTTAACACAATCTACTCCAGCATCGATCAAAGCTTTAGTTCCTTCACCTGTTGCTACATTACCAGCAATAATTGAAAGTTGAGGTATGTTTTTCTTCAATAATTTAATTGAATTGATCACCGATTTAGAGTGGCCATGAGCGGTATCAATTACAACAACATCCACATCAGCATTTGATAAAGCTGCCGCCCTATCCATAAAATCGCTTGATACACCAATTGCAGCACCTACTCTCAATCGGCCATTTTTATCTTTACAAGCATTAGGGTAATCTTCATTTTTTTGAATATCTTTAACAGTTATAAGACCAGTAAGGTTTTGCATACCATCAACAACTAATAATTTTTCAATCCTATGCTTTTGGAGGATGTCTTTTGCCTTATTTAAGGATGTTCCAACTGGTACTGTAACTAAATTTTCAGAAGTCATACGTTTTGAAACAGCAAGTTTTCCATCCGTTTCAAATCTTATATCCCTATTAGTTATTATTCCAATTAATTTTTCATTTTTCACTACTGGCAAACCGCTAATCCGGTATTCAGACATTATTTTCTGTGCATCTGCAATTGAAGCATTTTGATCTATGGTTATTGGGTTTTGTATCATACCACTTTCGGATCTTTTTACTTTGTCAACCATATTAGATTGCTGATTTATGGTTAGATTTTTATGAATAATCCCCAATCCTCCTGTCCTTGCAAGAGCAATTGCCATATCAGTCTCAGTCACGGTATCCATAGCAGCACTTAAAATAGGAATGTTAAGTTTAATTTTTTTTGTCAGCTTTGTCTCTAACTTTACTTCTCGAGGAAGTGTCTTTGAACCTTGTGGCACTAATAAAACATCATCAAATGTAAAAGCTTGTTTAAATGGGGGACGATTTTTCAATTTTACTCCAATATTAAATGTTGAGAAATATCATGATACAAATAACCTGAACTAAGAAGGTTATATACACTTTCAATTTCAGCAGTTAATGAACGATCTCCTTTACCAAAGGAACAGTGCTTCTTCAATATTTCTAATACTACAGACGTTCCATCACCTGATTTCAATTTTGAAGAAATTAAGTAATTTGCGGCTCCAGCAACAATAAATTCTATTGCAAGTATTCGATTTACATTCTTTTGAATTTGAATCAACTTTAATCCTGCCCATGGAGCCATACTTACTAAGTCTTCTTGCCCGCCTGATGTAGGTAACGAATCTACACATGCAGGGTGAGATAGCGTCTTGTTCTCGGATGCTAATGAAGTAGATGTAACATGAGCAATCATATATCCAGAGTCAATTCCAGGGTTCTTACAGACAAATGGAGGAATTTTGCCTTGAATCCCTTTCATAAAATAATGAATTCTTCTCTCAGATATTGCTCCAAGCTCCGAAAAAGAAAAAGCTAATGAATCTAAAGCCATCGCTACATGCTCTGCATGAAAATGACCTGAGCTCACAATCAAATTTTCATCAAAGATTAAAGGATTGTCACTTACACTATTAATTTCATTATTTACAATATTGACAGCACTAGTAAATATATCTCTACTTGCGCCATGAACATGAGGTATACAACGAAAACTATATGGGTCTTGAATCTTTTCACAATTATTGTGTGATTGAACTATCTCACTATTGCTTAATAGTTTGTAAATATTTTTTGCACTTATTCTTTGTCCGGGGTGTTGTTTAAGATCATGAATTTTTTTTTGAAATACTTTTCTACTAGAAAAACTATTTTCAACAGATAGAGCACCAGCTATGTCTGCAGATAATAATAAATTTCTGCCATCCAGTAATGTTTTAATAGCAATCGCGGTTGATACCTGCGTACCATTGATAAGACTAAGTCCTTCTTTTGCTTTTAAAGATAACGGCTTGATTTTTGCTTTTTTTAGAGCCTGATGTGTCTTTAACCTTTTCCCTTTAAAGAAGACTTCTCCTTCACCAATTAGAACCAGAGCCAGATGTCCTAAAGGAGCTAAATCACCACTTGCCCCCACTGAACCCCTTTTAGGTACAACTGGTAATATATCTTTATTAATCAATTGTATAATTTTTTTTATAAGCTCTAGACTTACACCACTATAACCTTTTGCGAAAGTAAGTAATTTTAAAAATATAACGGTCCTAACTATGCCCAAGCTCAATGGTTCCCCAATTCCAGATGCATGACTACGAATTAAGTTTATCTGCAATTTCTCTGAATCATCTGAATCAATAAGTATATGGCTAAGGTTTCCAAAACCTGTGTTTACTCCATATATTGATCTATTCTTCTTTAAATTGTTAAGTAAAAAGTTTTGAGACTTTTTGATATTTTTTTCCGATTCTTTAGAAAGTGATATTTTAACAGGGCCGAGAAAAAGTGGTAAAAAATCATTGTAAGAGTATTTTTTGGTAGATACTAGAATGGAAGTCATAAATGAATTTATGGAGCATTTTCCATTCATTCAATTACTAGAAAAATCTTATTTAATGGAATAATACTCTGAAAATGAATTCATCTCAACTGGTAAAGATTTTGCAAAAATTTCACCATATCTTTTAATCACAATTCGATTATCTAAACAAATGAATTTACCAGCATCGTAACTAGTTCTTATTAACCTACCAAATCCTTGTCTAAACCGAATAACTGATTCAGGTAAACTAAACTCCATAAAACTATTTCCACCCGTACTATTTATGTAATTTGAGTATGATTTGATTAAAGGTTCGCTTGGAACATCAAAAGGTAATTTAACTAATATTAAAATTTCAAGTAAGTCTCCAGGAAGATCAACTCCCTCCCAAAAGCTATTAGTTCCAAATAAAATTCCATTTGGGTTTTGGTGCATTCCTTTAATAATAGCTGGTTTAGAGGCACCCCTAATTTGAGCAAAAAGAGGTAATTCTCTGCCCCCTTGCTTGTCTTGTAAAGCTTTTGCCGTATCACTTAAAGCTTTAATTGAGGTAAATAGCACCATTATTCTACTATTATATGTCCTATGGAGATGAAATACTAACTCTGAAATCGCAAAAGGGTTATTTGATATTTCCCTAGATCCTCCGTATTGAAAATAACTAACTTGTTCATTATAAAGAAATGGGCTAAGAAAATCTTTTGTGAGCACATTTCCAAAATCTCCTAAACCTACCCTTCCTAAAAAGTAGTCAAATGAATTCTCAACTTTTAATGTTGCTGATGTAAGAATACAATTTTCAAGCTGATTAAAAAATGAGGTGTGAAGAGTATGTGATACATCTACTAAAGATGCATGGAGAGATATTTGTAATCTTTCCTTTGAAGTGTTTTTATTTTTAAAATCGCCTTCCATCCAATAGACCCATTCTGAGTTTTGATTTTCAGTTAAGTGAACTAACGTATTTAATAAACCAGAGGAAGATTCTAAACCTCTATCTAAAATGCTATGCAGCACAGGATAATCCGTTCTCTTTGGATCAGCCTCTAATACCATTTTCTTTAATTTATCTAAAACAGAGAATATGCTTTCAAAACTTTTTTTCAGTTGATCAAGGCTTGATTTTTGTGAGGAATAGATCTTTTCTATGTTAGCTAAAATAGGCTTATCTTGGTATGATTTTGTCGAATTATATCTATATTGATTTTCCTGCGATAATTCTACCATGAATATATTTAGATATTGTAATGAGATCTTAACAGTTTCTTTTAATTGCTCTCTGGTATCTTTTACATCTGGTTTTATTTCACCTATGTGATTTAGAATGTTGTTCCATCGACTAGATCTAGGATTAGAGGGATCAATAGATTGTAATTGATAAGCTACACTTTGCTCACTCCATTCAATTTTGAATTGGTCATAAGCAGCTTTAACAAGATTATGAGCCTCGTCTATAATTACTGAATTATAAGGTGGCAGTAGTCCTTCATTAGATACACTTGTCATTAATAAGGAATGATTAGCTACTATTACATGAGATTGAAAAATACTTTTTTTGAGATTACCATAAAAACATCCATTATTTCTATTACATACCTCGCTAGTACAAAACCCAGTGTCACTAGATATAATAGTTTTTAACCAATTTCTTCTAGCATTTAAAAAACCAGAGCACTCAGATATATCACCAGTTTTTGTCCAAAAAAGCCAAAACAATATCGGAATTAGTGCTTCAATATCAATACCATCGAGTGTTTTCGAATCTGAGATAAGCCAATTTAACCTAGTCTTGCATAGATAATTTTTCCTACCTTTTAGCAAAACTGCTTTAATAGGAACATTTAGTGCCTCCGACAATTGAGGTAAATCGTTATGGAATAATTGATCCTGAAGATGTTTGGTGTTGCAAGCAATTATTACAGGTCCGTTTTCTTCGACATTGCTACTTTCTTTAATTGCTCCAAAAAGGTAAGCCATAGACTTACCTAAACCTGTTCCAGCTTCTAAAACACCTATTTTACCACTTTCAGATAGAATTTGATTTACTAACTTAGCATAGCGTTCTTGATTTGGTCTATTTTCAAAATTTGGGTGAACCTTAGATAAAGCACCAGAATTTCCAAAGACATCGTTCGAAGATAAAGATTGTACGCTATTGGGTCCATTATGAGAAAAAATATTTGTTTTACAATTAGGAATTACGCCATGCTCCATTAATCCTTTTTTTAAATCTCCTTTCTTTGCTAATGCTTTGGCCATATCAGCAAAAAGATGAATATTAGGGATATCTGTTCCCTCCACAAGTGTATTTACTTTAGATATAAAATCTAAAGAATAACCTGATAATTCTTTAATTAACTCTAAAAAAATAAACCCAGTATTTTCAGTGTCATTTTCAGCTCTATGAGCGTTATCAGATGATAATCCGTAAAAGTCTGATAATGCAGTTAAGTTAAATACCGGTTGCTCAAACAAAAGACTCCTTGCAAGTTGAAGCGTATCGTATTTCTTAAAGTTATTTTCTTCTTTTCCATGCCTTAAGCATAGCCTAGATAAAAAGCTTTCATCAAAACGTATGTTGTGAGCAACAAGAGGAGATTCCCCAAGAAAGCTTAAAAAATCATCAATGATCTCAGCTTCTTTAGGTGATTTATATACCATAGAATTGGATATTCCAGTGATCTCTGTAATTAAATTGGGAATATCAGTGCCAGGGTTCACCAAACTAACAAAACGATCTACGATTTCACCATTTTCAAATCGTATTGCAGCAATCTCTATAATTCTATCATTATTTGGATCTAAACCGGTGGTTTCAAAATCAAATGCTGTGAAGGAAGATAAATTTAGCGAATCTAATAATTCTTTCAATTGCAATGAAAAGCCTTTTATGAAAATAAAATTTTAAAATAAAAAAGAGGACTTGACAGCTCATCTTTTGGAATTTCTTTGGATAACATTCCTGAAATAATTTCCTGAACCTCTTCATTTCGAGAAGCCCTCTTAATGACAAAATTCAATAAAAAACT
>CACKSF010000045.1 GCA_902602795.1 uncultured Fidelibacterota bacterium | reverse complement strand
TTTTCCTTTAATATCCAAGAAATAGGCTCTTTGATATTTGCGCGAAGAGTTTTTTCTTTGTTTTTATTATTTTTGTACTCAATTGGGACGCCGTAATTGTTTATCCTTTTAATAGAGGACTTAATTGTTTTTTCAACAATATGTAATTTTTCCCCAATAGTTTTTAATGAAACTTCCTTGGGATATGCCAAATAAATCTCATGCAATATTAAAGATGAAGTGTTGTCTAGACCCCTTCTTGCCGATGTTACTATATTTGTATTATTGTTTGCCATAAGAAATAATTAGCATAAATTTCTTTCCAAAATTTGAACATATCATTACGCCATAACTACTCAATATAAGATTATGCATCCTTCAAGAATCACAACTAGGTTTCTTTTTGCCTTATCGCTCTCAGCTATTCTTTTTGCTAAAAGCAATGATGATGTTGTTGTTAAGGAGGATCTAGATTCTTTGCAAACTTTAACTAAAAAGTCTCCTGAAAGAGCTATCCGCTTTGCTAGAGAATTATTAAAAAAAGTAGCACCAATTTCAGAATCTAATTTTGAGTATAAAATTAATAATACTTTAGGTGAAATATTTTTAGATCTGCAAATGTACGGACAGGCAATGTCTCATTTTACTGAAGCCAATATGATCAGAGAAAAGTTGGGGCAAGGTTCTGCTCCTTGGCTCTTGATAAATATAGGGAATGTGTATTATCAACAGCAAAAATATATAAAAGCTAGAGAATATTATTTAAATGGTTTAGATATATTTAATTCTCTAAAGCATAATCAAGATAATCGAGTCTCGGGAAGAAAAGTTTCTCTAAGTAATCTTGGAAGAATTGAAGTGAGAATTAAAAATTATGATAAGGCTCTTAATTATTTTAGAGAAGCCTTAGATGTGAGTAAAAGATCATCCCGATTCCTCGCTTTTAAAAAAGCAAAAGAAAAAAATAGTATTGTTTATGAAGGCAATGCAAAAGGAGTGGCATATCAACACTCTTTAATATCAAATTTATATTTAATATGGGGTCAATATGATTTGGCGGTTGTAGAAAATCAGAAAGCGGATCGAATACTTAAATATGTAATTGAAAAAAGTGAGAAAAAACCTAGTTTGAAAGCAGCAAAAAAATTAATGGGCGACAACTTATCTCTACTTACAGAAATAAATGTAAAATTAGGAAAGTTTGAAGAAGCTTTAATACAGTCAAGAGAAGCCACGCAATTACTTAAAGACTGGCCATATTCTTTTGTAAGCCATATGGAGGTTGAATCAGAATTTTATAGTGCCCAAGAAGAACTCTATCTTGCTTTGGCTAGTTTAGATAGAGGATTGAAAGTTTGTGATATTGAGGGACTTGACATACGGAAGATATCATTATTGGAGAATAAACTAAATCTTCTAAAAGCGAACAAGCTTGAAAGGAGTGCATTGGATATTTCAGAAGAAATAAATCGTTTAACTGTTAAGGTTCAAGAAGAAAGGATGGCTAGCCTTTTTGATGGATTAGAGCATAAAGCTGATATAATGCTAAGGAAAGAGCAATTGTCTATTTCTAAAGGAAAACAGGTTTTAATATCTTCCTTGTTGGGGGCCCTGCTAATTATAATGGGAATTATAGCTTTGAACCTTAGAAATAAAAAAAGGTTTATTGATCAACGATCTAAGTTGGTTAAACGGAAAAAGCAGCTTGTTGATCAAGAATTGAAAAATAAGGAAAATGATCTTGCTCGAATGTCTGCATATATTGTTTCAAAAAATGATTTACTCAATTCTATTGTCTCCGATTTAGAGTACCACACGTCTCTAATCGAGAATAAAAAGGATCGGAGGCTAATGACACCACTAAAAAAGAAAATTTCTGAAAAAATTGATGAATCGGCTGATTGGGATCAATTTCAAATACAATTTTCTTTAGCCTATCCAGAATTTATTGAAAAACTAACTGCACAATATTCGGACCTTAGATCTGGAGATATCAAACTCTGCTGTTATTTAAAAATGAATATGAACACAAAAGATATTGCACAAATCACAGGTTTATCAGTGCGTGCGATTGAAAACAAAAGATATAGATTGAGGAAAAAGTTAAGATTAAAGTCTGATATATCGTTAGAGTCATTTCTGCATTCATCCAAAAACTCTAAAAATGATATAATAAGTGGTAATGGCGTAGCGTAATTTCTTCTTCTTAAATTATTTTTTTAATAAATTAATTTAAATTTAAATATAAAATTATAACAATCATGAATAACAAATTATTTTTAACCTTGATTTTGGCTTTACTTTGTAATGGATGTGAGAAAACTGTAATTGCATATCCAGGGAATACCCAAGACTTAACTGCCGTTGCACCAAAGGGTACGATAGTTTGGGATGAAGAAAATGTCCCATCTGATGCGGAAGGTAATCGATCGTTGAAAGAGAACTCTCCTGCAGGGCTTACCATAGGCACTCTTGTGGCGACAGATGGTAACCCTGATGATGAGTTTACATTTGCTATCAGCAGTCAAAATGTGGATGATACATCAGTAAATTATTTTGTTCTAACATCTGATTCTAGTGGAACTGATTTAGAATTATCTAATAATAACATAAACTATGAAACCCTTTCTGGCTCTAAGATGGTTAGAATTCAAATTCTTGTTGAGGATGATAGCCCAGCCAAGAAGACAGGGACCTTTGATTTTGAAATCAGTATTGTTAACGTAAATGAGACACCTTATTATACGAATATTAATCAAGTTGTAAGGTATGCTGATGAGAATATTGAATATAATTTCAATAAAGTAGAATGGACGGATACAGATGAGGGCCAAAATCCAACACTTTCGCACTCTGGTCCTGGGTGGCTTAACATTTCTAGCGAAGGGCAGATGACAGGCACACCTGAAACAAATGATATAGGTAATAATTCATTTGTTCTCACAATTTCAGATGGTGAGATAGATGTTCAAGAGGAAGTTAATATCGAAGTTAGAGAAAATTTAGCGCCGCTATTTAACAATACATCATCCATACCTCAGAATATTATTGTAGGGTGTTGGAATGTCAATCAAGAATTGGTAGATCTAAGCTGGTACGACCCGAATAATGGAACTCAAAATTTTGCAGGTAACGATATTGTTACATTTAGTGTTGAAGAAAACATCACCTGGATGAATTGGAGTGAGGATGGTAAGCTGTTTTGTGTTACAGCCCCGGAAAATAGTAACGAAGGTGTTTCTTCAGTAACACTTAAACTTGAAGATAATCGTACAAATTCATCTGATTCTACAGAATATGAATTTGATTTGACAGTAATAGCCAATGATGCACCCGATTTTTCTAACTTAGGTAGTTTTCCATCACAAATGAATTCGGGGGATACTTTGAGTTTTGATATTGATTGGGTAGATCCAAACGAAGATCAAACTACCTTTGATCTTTTGGTTGGAATTGGATCCAATACATACTCAACTTCTCAGCTTAGTTGGATATCAATTGATCAATCCGGATTGGTTACAGTGATACCCGGATCTAATAACAACGGGGATAAAACATTTACTTTTTCTGTTTCGGATGAATGCTTTACAACTCAAGAACAAAAAAGCTTTACCATACAATAATTATTAAAAATAAAGGAATTAAAATGAAATTAAGATCAGATATAAACGCAAGGACCGCGTTGGTGTATGGAGGTGCTGCATTCCTTCTTGTAATAGTAGGGTTTCGTTCTATACTCGCAACGCTAGATCCAGATCATGTTGGTATAATGACCTATCTATCTATAGGTGCGCTTGTGCTTGAGTTTTTCCTGCTTATATTGTACGCTCAAAGTATATATAATTTGGGGCCTGATGATGGAGGATCAAAAGTGGTCACTAGCAGCAGTGTTGCTGATATGGATAGTAAGGAAATATCAGAATTAACAAAAGCAGTCGTCCAAGTTGCCCAAATGGGTGAAGGTCTTGCAAACCTTGCCAAGGGTAAAGTGCAGGAAGAAATTCGGAAAGAGGTGAATGAAATTCTTTCCAAAGCTATTAAAAAGTAGGTTCATAATATGAAAAAAGTAGAAGTCTACTTCCTTATTAATTTAGGAGCTATCTTAAGTCTATTTGCAATTGAAGGTGAACTTTCAATTTACATGCAAAGGCAAGATGACATACTCAAAAATGTTGCGCAGGACAAGCTTCAGACCTTAGTTGAGGTTAGTAATGTCGAATCAAACTATGATGATCCCGATTATTATAGGATGTTTTTTGATGTTGACGGTCAGTATGAGAAAGGCTCCATTGAGTTTACTCCAAGTTTCACCACTCCTATTGTTGAAGTTGGAGATGAAGGGGTTACTATAGATGAAGAATACGAATGGGAGCTTGATTCGGTAACTATTGAACCATATGCTGATGGAGGCGACAGTCGTTATGTGGCAAAAGTTAAATTATCTTCTGTTGAAGAAAACTATTTAAACCAGCCTTTTAATGTTAGTCTTGGTGTAAAATTTATCCCTGATATCGATAGTGTTACCTATAACAAATGGTCAGATGCTTTTGGTAGTTACAAGGTGACGGATAAACTTTTAAAAATTATCAATAGCGAAGTTTCACGTGAGGGCAGTTTTGGTATAGATAGATCATTCGATACTCCTGTTACATTAATCTATATGGATGGTCAGCAAGCGGAATTTTTTGTACTCTTTGATAAAGAAAAGTATACGGTCTTGAAAGGACTTGCTTGGGAAATTCCTTTTAGTGTAGGAGGTGTTAACTCCGATGCAGATTATGATTTGGAAATATCAAGTGGCAAAGACCTTGTGAAAGAACTACTTCCTGGTCTACCTAGGGCATATGTTAAAGGAACTGGTAACTTTGATGGTACAGTTGAAATATTGGGCTTAAGGAAACGTGATAAAAAGTCTAGCATAACATCTGCTAAAATTGTTGCAGTAGATCCTCAATACAGTTCGCCTTCTGAAGATAAGGAAATTTATATAGGTGAAAAGTATATTTTTGATAGTAGAGTAAAAGATGTGGATCGAGATCGAATATCTGTACGAATATCAGGATCTGCAGTAAATAAGAAAACCTTTAATTCATTCGAAGCAAAATTCACTCCAAAAAGTAGAGGTGAAGTTGTATTTAAAACTTTTGTGGATGGCAATGCTGTTAACGGTCTTACTCATAAGGTAAAGGTAAGAAAAATTCCTCCTCCTAAATTAGATTTTAAACGAATGGGTAAGGGGTCAAATAACATGATGCTTACTGTTACAACGTACGGTAATAAAAATGGTAAAAAAGCAGTTGTCCCTCTATCGGGAATTTATGGGAAGCTTGATGAAGAGCAGCCTGAAAAAAGAATCGGTAATCGTAGGGTCGTAAAATATAGTTTTGAGATGGATGAACCGCAATTTGGTGAGACTACAGAGATACGAATAAAGGTCGTTGATAAGTACAAAGCAGAAACTGTTTCAGATAATGAGTTTGAATATTATGATTAAAATTATAAAAAGAATAATCGCAGGGTTTTGGTTGCTTAATGGTCTATTTGCTCAAGAATCTATATTTTGGGAAATAGTAGATGCTGGAGTGAACAGTGAATTTATTGAATCATACATAAATAGATTAATCGAGGTTGATAAGTTCGAAGAAAATAGTATTCAGGCTTCTTTTTCTGTTATTGTACAAATGGACGTGGAAGAAAATTCAATAAAATTGAAAAAGCTTAAAGCGAAAGATTATCAAATGGGACAGTATATTTCATTTGACATGGAAGAAGTAGAAAAAATGGATCCTTTAAAGCTTAACTTGTTAATGTCTCGTGAATATAAATGGAAGGATGTAAACAGGAGAGACCTTTCTGAGCTTGAGGAGTTTAGTACAGTAGATAACGTTTTTAAGGAAAGAAGTTTTAAGGATGCTAGAGATGCATTTTGGTGGTCTAATTCACAAATTAGCGTGAGTACTGCTGGACGAGGTTTTATTAGACAGAAAAGCGGAAGCCTTGCTTTTAGGCTAGAAAAAGGCTTCATGGACCTTGGCTTATCGCGGGAGCTGTCTGAAAATCTTTTATTGGGTGTATCTAATGATATCGTAAGTACCTATTTTATCGTTCCTGGAAATACGGAAACAGTGATTAAAGACATAGGTCATCCATTGGAAGGGAATTTAGGATTTGGATTCAAGTTTGACACTCACAAACTTGGAGGCCAAATTAATTATATGGACGTAGATGGTCAAGATTATGATCAAGAAAAGGTTTTTAGTAGGAAGCATATAATGGTTCCTTCGAGCAGTGGTATTCTTTATTGGAGCAATACTTTTCAAATAAATAGGAAAGTTGATTCCAAGTACGGTGAAAAAATAAAAGATCAAAAGAAAGAAAAAGCTAAGGCTGAAAAGTTGATTTCGAAGAGTAGAAAATGGAATATCGATGGACAAGATTATAACGCAATTTTTCAAAGCGTTGAAGATGATAAAGTTGTATTAATAATTGAAAAAGATGAGAAAGCACATAAAATTGCAGAAAAAGGAAAAGAGTGGACAACAGTCTCTGGAAGTGTGGTAAAAGCTAAGCTTGTTGAGAGGTCCAAGAAATCATTAAAGCTGAAGAGAGTTGATGATGGCAGAGTATTTCCTTTGGATTTAAAAAAGCTCTCAGATGAAGACAAAGCGTTTGTTGGTAGGTTAAAGTGGGATGGAGAAAAAACCATGACGGTTTCTTTGGACGCGTTGTCATCTGAAGGTCAAAATATTGTAAGTGCTGCTACAGGAGTTGTAAGAGCTCGTAAAGGTAAAGGGAGAGAATTAAAGGTCGTTCAACCTTATGGATCCATGCGTTTAAAGGCAGGTTTATCATTTACTCAGCTGCTTCATGGAAAGGTTAATGAAAATAACGAACTTCTGGTCACCGATAGGGTTTCTGGTACTAATGCTCTTGGGGCTTATGCCAAAGTCGAAGGAGTTACTGATGATAAAAAGTCAAAAGCGTATCTTCAATTCAATGTATCAGTTAGTGGATTTAAAGCGTATAGCTTAGGTGTTGAGACAAATGCTTACAAAATGGTAAACGTAGGTATGGACATTACTCTTTACCCAAGTAATTCAAACGTAGATTTCAAAGACGATAGGGATGAACCTGACAGTAAATGGACGTGGTACCCTGGTTTTAGACCTGATGAAAATGGTGAAAATGCAGGTACTATGATTATATCTCCTTTTATCTCGGTAAATTTTTAGCAATGTAAGGATGGATATGTTTTACAACACAAGAATTATATTTTTTGTTCCTTTATTATTTTCTGCAACTTTAGCTCAAAGCGGGCTAGCTATCAAATCAGACAATGCACAAGTTCAAGAAGATGAATCAGTAAAAATCAATGTTTTAAGAAACGATAACATTGTTGATAAAACTAATTTATCCATTGAAATAAAAACTGAGCCAACCATGGGGACTGTGGCTATCAAGGATAATAAAATTATTTACACACCAAATGCTAATGTTAATGGAGTTGATAAATTTGATTACAAAGTAGATATTGGAACTGCTACTGGTTCAGGGCAGGTTCGAGTAAATATAAACCCGGTGAATGATGCACCTACAGGTGTGTCTTTATCTAAAAATATAGTCAAGGAAAACTCTCCTGCAGGTACAGTAGTTGGAACTTTAAACGTAGAAGACCCTGACGCTGGTGATAAATATAAATTTGGTATTGCTAGAGATAGTAGAGAAAATTTTTCGATTCAGGGGCTTAACCTAGTAACAAAGAGATCCTTTGATTTTGAGGTCGAGCAAAATTTTTCTGTTTCCGTTCAGGTTACGGATTCTGGTGGTGAAAATTTTGTTGGCCAAGTATTTATTGAGATAGAAAATCGTAATGAGAAGCCCCTACTTAAAGGTGAAAAGAAACTTTCTTTCAGTCACGCGGAAAATTTAGGAAAAATAGTTGGCAGGCTACAGGTAGAAGATCCAGATAAGGGTCAATCTAGCGTCAAATATAAGTTGGTAAAAAGCGATGACAAAGATCAGTTTAAAATTACTAGATCAGGTGATATTGCTTTTTTAAGGCTGCCAGATTATGAAAATCCAGTTGATAGGAATAAAGATAATGTTTACAATGTATCCTATAGAGCTTATGACTTAAAAGATGACAAGTTATTTGTTGATGGTGAAGTAGTGGTAAAAGTAAAAGATGCAGTTGAAACAGAGGTTATTACTTTAGATAAAAGAAAATTTGTTTCTTGGACTGTTGATCATCAGCCCTACCATATTCTTATGGAGGATGCAGTATTAAATTACATGAAATTAAGGTATTCTGATGCAGGAGATGGTGAATCTGCTGATGAAGGAGACAGAACCTCAATAAAAGAGATGAAATCTACCGATCAAATTATAGTGGTTCAGCAAAAAGGAAACGATAGTGAGATCTATGAGATTTGGTATGGAAATGGATTGGATTTCACCATTATTGACAGGGAAAAAGTAGATTGGGTATTCAGTCAGGACATTCAAGATGTTTTAATATCTAAAGATGAATATTTAACTAGTGAGTCAGAGACTGTCTTTCATGAAAGCGAATCAGAAAGACTAATGGCAGGCTATGGATCCCCTTTTTCTTTATGGCATGCGAACAATTTCAAGATGTCATTATCTTCATTTTCAATGAGGTCAAATCTTCTGCAATATGCATCGAATTTTCGAGTTGGAAACTCAATAATTGGATTGCCAGGGTTACTGGCTGGATCAAGTGAGTTGGGGGTTGCTACTCAAAGATCAGAGTTTGGTGTTCGAGTTCCATTTGCCTTTGATATTGGAACTGCAAAATATGAAGGAATAGACAGTCCAAGTAGTGAGCACTTAGGACTTTATGCTAGAGGTAATATTGATAATCTTTTCTCAACAAAAACTAACTTGCATGCTCTAGTAGGTTTTAGTTTTTACCCTTCTAGCTCAGGGACTAAACTAAATAAATTATCTGACCTATCCCCAAGTTCTGATTATTCTTCATGGGAAGATATGATTGATAGTACAAAAAATATAAATATATTAGATAGTTACGCTTTAGTTGCTTCTACTGTACAAGTGCCAATTAAGTTCTCGTTTATTGGTAGGTTATCTGCTTCACCTGGATATCATTATATTAAGGTTGCTCATCGATTAAAAGATTCTCGACAAATAGCGATTGATAATAATCAAGAATTATATGAAAGAACATTTTATGATCAAGAATTGAGCGTTGATACTTTGGAGGTTTTTGATCAAAAACAAATAAAAGATGGAGAATCATTTACTAGAATGAATTCTTTTTACATACGCTTTGATTTGGTTGGTAACATTGGGCAAAAACCAAAATTTATTGAAAGACTTTCATTGTTAGATATTTTGCAAGTATCTAAAGTTCCCTTTTATGAACTTTCATTACAATACATATCCGGGATCAATATGATCACTAATTTGAATGTTAATTTGTCAGATGAATTTGGTATATCCTTAACGCACCTTTCGAAAAATAGTACTCTGGAGACTGGTAATTGGATGCCTGATTCTAAATTTTGGTTAGGTGTCAATTACCGAGCGAATTTTTAATTTTATTTCATTAAACTATCTGTAGAATGAGATCGTTTTTTGCGCCATTTTACATTATAATTTGTATCCTCTTGCCTTGTCAGGAAGTTCTATACTCTGAGAACCTACTTCCGAAAAAGCTTTCCCCGGGAAGTGTCCTTGCTGATCTTGGGGAGGACATAACCGCTTCATCCCTAACTACAATCATTTTAGATGGTTCTAGATCCCAACCGCAAAATGGATCTCTTACTTATGAATGGCTATTTCCACCAAATATGATAGATGTTGATGACTATAACTTTTCTGATAACGACACACCTGTTTTCTATGATCCAGATCAAAATGGAAATCAAAGTATTAGATCATTAACTACGAGGGATAAATTCTTGGAGTTTGATATTCCAAATCTTCCTGGGCAGGCATATGAAGTAGTGTTACGAGTACAAAATCATGTAGGAACTACTCATAGAGATACCCTAATTATAACTGTTGAGCAACCTTTGGACATGGAAAACACAAATGTATTTTCGGGGGTAGATATTAGCTCAGAAAACACATTAGAGGTTGATGAGAGCACCAATTTAAGAGAGCCATTAGTAGCAACTTTGATTCAAAATGATTTATTAACGATTCAACCAGTTCGCAAAAAAGATTTGAATCCAATGCAAGTAAATCTTATCAATAAAAATATTTATACTTTTTTAAAAGAAAGAGGATTAAAGAACGTACTTGATCCAAATAGAATCATACCTAGCAAGATTGCTGTAAATAAACCCTATAGTTTTACACGGATTGAAAATGATACAATAGCAATAGCATATCTTGATACTGTTTCTTCTGGTGAGGACCTCTCAAAGTTTTCAACTAATCCAATAGATACAGTTTCTAAATATTTTACCATTAATGACACTTCAACATCAAAAAAAACTTATTATGTCTTTAGAGTATACAAAGATGAATTTACAACGGACACATTGACCTATACCGAAATAGTAGACACTACCTTAACCTATAATTTTAATTGTGAGGACTATGATTGTGCTGCAGAGAATGCATATTTAGAAAGAGCTAATCGTGTACTTTCTTGGGGGGTTAATCAATACGGTCAGCTAGAATTTCATTATTTTACCTTAACGGATATATATAGTAGTGGTCCAGTAAATCAATGGATCTCAAACCCTGTTGTATTTAGTCCTGCTGCGGATAGTATCCTGAAATATCCAGAATACTTATCCTTTGATTCTACTGGTTCCTCAATTTTAGTTTCTGGAAACAAGCAAGATATTTTTAACCTAGGGAGAAATTTAAATCCCTTAAGCATGATTAGAAATTTACCGGAAGGAAACAGTATTGAGCATCCATCAGGCATATGTGTTGGGCGATTGGGTGAGTTATACATAACAGACCAGTCTAATCACTCTGTATTTTGGATCTTTGAGGGCGTGGCAAGTGCTGTCTATTCGGCACCAAGATATAAAAATGGGGATCTTATTGAAGGAGAGCCTACTATTCCAACATCAATTCGTTTGAACAGTTTAGAGGAAATTATTGTCTTATTTTTAGGTGATGGTTCAATACGGAAGTTTGACAGGAAAGGTGTTCAAAGTGTGCTATTGCAGTCGGGTGTGATTAAAAGCCCTTCTGATATTGCATTGAATAATGAAGATGATTTATTTGTTGTAAGTGCTTCGGATAAAAAAGTTTATAAAGTGGTAAATGATAACGAAGTAATTGTGGTAGCTGGGACCGATAATATATCTGCTACAGCATTAGACGGAGTAGTGGCAACGGAGTCTGCTTTAGGGGACCCAGTAAGTATTGACTTTGATATTTCAAATAGACTCTACATTGCGGATAATCTTTTTGGATCTATCCGGGTAGTTTCTCCTGATGGCATGATAAGCACCCTTACTGAAAAAGGGGATCGTATTTTTAACATTGATCAATTAAGGGTTAATAA
>CACKSF010000044.1 GCA_902602795.1 uncultured Fidelibacterota bacterium | reverse complement strand
AGATACCATCACGGCCAATTTAGAGAATGTATCTGTTAAAGCAGCACTTGATGTTATTCTTACTCCGAATGGATACAATTACATTACTCAAGAGAACATAATAATTGTCAAAGAACAAAGTCTAAAGATTGAAAGAGACCTAGTAACTAAAGTTATAAGGCTAAAATATATTGACACTGGTGCACTTAGAGAACCACTACAAAATATTTTTACTGATCAAGGAAGTATAGATCCTTTTACACCAGTTATCACACCAATGGGAGCTTCAGCAAATGCTTCAAATATTGCAATTATAACAGATATAGAAGAGAATTTTTCAAGAATAATGGCTTTACTTGAAGAGCTAGATAAACCAATTGCAAATGTAAATATAGCAGTAAGATTTATCGAATCAGGAGTTGATACTGCGAAAGGGAGCGGTATTGACTGGTCAAGGAGCACCCCCATTCAATTAGGAGGAGCGATAGATGACTCTGTGGGTTTACTACCTTTCAAACTAAACAATGTAACTATAGCAACTTTGAATCCATTTCAATTTGGCCAGGCATGGAAGATAATGCAGGCTCGAGGAGAATCTAAAGTCTTAGCAAGCCCCCAAATTACCACACTTGATAATCATTCAGCGGAAAGTAACATTACAACTACGGTGTATTATGAAGGTAGTGTAAGTAACATGGGAAATCAAAACTCTAGTAGATATGGAAATCAAAATTCAAACACTAACAATAATGGATCCAACTTTAATAATGGCCAAATGAATACACAGCAGATAACAGAGAAAGATGTTGGAATCAATTTAACGGTCACTCCGAGAATAAATGATAGTTCAAGAATTACTCTTGTGGTAAATGCTTCTGTAGAGGCTCTTCTATCCGCCGCAGAAGTAGGTACTGACAAACCACGCTCAACAAAAAGGACAGTAAAAACTCAGGTAACAGTAAATGATGGAGATACTGTAATAATTGGCGGCCTAATAGCAGAAAATACCATTGAAAATAGAAAGTTTATTCCAGTCTTAAGTGGTCTACCTTTCTTGGGAAGGATGTTTCAGTCTACAACAATCGATAAGGAACAACGAGAACTCCTGATTTTTATTACACCAAATGTTGTAGGATAAAACTATGCAAAAGAACGTCCCATATATTTTAATATCTTTTGGAATTTCAATTATAGTATGCGTGCTTTCTTTCTTAGATATATATGATAATTTTGAACATAACTTGCTGGATATGCGTTTTAAAAGCCGTGGGCTGATTGAAACAAGGGATGATATTGCTACAGCGGATATTGATGTAAGAGCACTTCAAACAGAGGGTAAATGGGATCCCTGGAGTAGAGAAAAACATATACCTTTAGTAAACCTTTCAGCTGAGCATGGTCTAGATGCGTTTATCTTTGATGTGTATTTTATTGAGGAAAGTGAGAGAAAACTAGAGTATAAAGTCCTGAAAAGTGTTACTGATTCAACATTAACAATGGATCAAGTAGAAAGTTTGTTCCCTGATCCAGATAATGATCTAGCCAGTGCTTCAAAAAAAGCAGGAAATATTATTTTTGCTCAAAGTTTTAAACCACAAGGAGAAAAAAAGACTCCTGTTAAAAAGCGAACCGAAGTAATGGAGAGAAGATTAAATCTTCTTGAAGAGAAAAACCTTTTTAGAAAAGTAGATCCAAAAAAATATTCTTCTCTTTTTGATTTCTATGATATTGAGACTGTTGTTGACACTTTAATAAAGAGCTCAGCGGGGGTCTACTTCTTCCAATCTGACCCTGACCCTGATGGCCTCCAACGTAAATATCCTCTAATTGGACTTTACGAAGATAAAATTTTCCCATCTGCTTCTTTGGCAATAGCACTTCAACATTACAATGTTTCATTTGATTCTGTTCAAATTGTTCCAGGAAAGCATATCTATTTTAAGTTACCTGAAGCTGATGAGCACGGTAGAGATGAGATATATATTCCCATAAATCCAAAAGGACAAATGCAAGTTAATTGGGCGGGTAATTGGGAAGATAAGGAAACAGGAAAGTTTGACTTAGTACATTATCCTTATAATGTCTTAAAAGAATTCCAAAAAAATGAATATCAAAATTATGTTTTAGCTGAGTTCAAAAGCTTAGCAAATAAATCTTTTGCGGGCAATGTAAAAGCAGCCTATAAACCAGCATTAGCTAATATAAATGCATCAAAAAAAGATATTCTTAACGCTGTGAAAAAAACTATGATGATGGGAGCAGTAGAAAAATGGATCAATGAAAATCCGAATGGGAAAGCCGCTGATTTTCCCAGGCCTATACCTGCTGAACAGTTCAATGAGCTTAAGAATAATATTATTTTTGCGAATGTATTTTTAGATTCAAATCGTGTTTTTATACCAAATCTAGATGACCTGATTAGAAAAAGTTTAATCCATTATGAGTTCGGAATAGAGGACTATACATTTACAACCATTAAACAACATATCGAGGACCTTACTTTACTTATTAATCAAAAGAATGAGAATCAAATAGACCTTTTAAAAACAAGAGGAAAGGCCAATAATACAAAAAGAAATTTTCAAATTATTTCTAACCTGCATAAAAATAATATGATCGATGAGCAACGTCCGCTTTCTTTTTATCCTTATGCAAAAAAACAGCGACTATTTATTGGTAGCGAAGAAAAGAAAACTGTCCGTGATATAGTCCCATTTGAATTTGTTGGGAAAAAACTCTATTATGGCCTTACTGCAACAGGGACATCAGACCTAAACCCTATGCCTTTTGACCCTAGGTACCCCATGGTGGGTCTTCATGCAAATGCATTAAACACAATTTTAGATAATAAGATAATCTATGAGGTTCCAAAAACATATGTAGCTCTAATTATTATTGCCATTGGTTCATTACTCTCATTTGGCGTTCCAGCACTTAGCGCTGCAGTAGGCGGGTTGGTAACTGCTATCATCGTTGGTTCATATGGTTGGCTTTCATTTTGGTTATTTTCCAATCATCATGTCTGGTTAGATATGGTTGGTCCGTTATCTACATTAAGCATTGGCTATCTTGGGATAACAGTGTACAATTATATTCAAGAAGAGAAAAACAAGAATTTTCTTAAAGATTCTTTTGGGACTTATGTTTCTCCTGAGCTTATCGATCAAATGTATGAAAGTGGTGAAGAACCCTCTCTCGGGGGAGAAGAAGGATATCACACTGCATTTTTTACAGATATTCAGAGTTTTTCAGCTTTTTCAGAAAAATTAACCGCTAGTGAACTTGTTGCATTGTTAAATCAATATTTAACAGATATGACCGATGTATTGCTGGAGAACAACGGAACACTTGATAAATATATTGGAGATGCAATTGTTGCATTTTATGGAGCTCCAATAGAAGTTGAAGACCATGAATTATGGGCTTGCAGAACTGCAATCAAAATGCAAGAGAACCTTGAAATTTTAAAAACAGGATGGAGAGAAGAAGGAGATAGATGGCCAGAAATTGTACATAACATGCAGAATAGAATTGGTATAAGTTCTGGTCAGATGGTTACAGGCAATATGGGTTCAGAGTCACGCATGAATTATACTATGATGGGAGATAATGTTAATACAGCGGCACGATTAGAGTCCTCTGCTAAGCAATATGGTATTTATATCCAGATCGCAGATAGTACATACCAACCCATAAAAGAAAAGTTGGTTGTTCGAGACTTAGACAATGTTAGAGTACTAGGTAAAGAAGAGCCTGTAAAAGTATGGGAATTAATTTCTGAAGTAGGAAAGGAACCTGAGCAATACAAAAAAATATTACCGGCATACAACGAAGCATTAAAATTATACCAAGACCAAGAATGGTCAAAAGCTATAGAAGCATTTAAAGTTTCAGATGCCTTAGAAGATATGTTTCCAGGAAGAAAAACCAATCCAAGCAGAATATATATCCCCCGCTGCGAGCACTTTGAATCAAATCCTCCAGGTGATGAATGGGATGGTGTTTGGACTCTAACAAGTAAATAATCTAAATTAATATGCAGCGGCCTATTCTCACAATCCGTACGGTTATTTTTGGATTATTTCTTTGCTTCTTAAATGCCCAAAATGATCCATTCGTTCTCGACTCTTCCCTCTCTGCTGTAATAAATCAGTCTCTCGCAAATGATATTCAAGTAGCTGATGTAAACAATGATGGTTACAACGATATTATTTACTCTGGATATGATTCATCTCGTTTCGGGTTGTTTGTTGATGTATATCTTTCTAGTAATGAAGGAACTATTTCTCAAGGATATCAGACCAGTTTTATAACGTATCCTGATACCATAGGCGAATATATAGGAGGAATTGGTAACATTGATTTATCAGATGTAAACCTTGATGGCCATATTGATATTTATTTAAATGGTTCTGCTAAGTCAAAACTACTTTTTAATACTTCAACTGGATCTTTTAATGAATCTTCTTGGTTGCCAAACATGTCAGTTTCCTATAGCCATGGTAAATGGGCAGATGTCAATATGGATGGAAGACCAGACCTTTTCTTAATGGGAGTCAATGAATTTTCAGATAATATTTTAAACGAACTTTACATAAATAATGGTATTTATTTAAATGAAGACCCCACAACAATTTTCCCATCGCTATTTACTGGCAGTAATTCATGGGGTGATTTCGATAATGATGGGGATCCAGATTTAATAATAGCTGGACAAACTGCAAATCCAAATTCATCAGTATCTAGACTATATAAGAATGATCCTATTGGTAGGCTCTCAGAAGTAACAACTATTGATGCAATTGATGGACTAAAAGCAGGTAAAACTCATTTTGCAGATTTGGATGCAGATGGAGATTTAGACCTGATTATTACTGGTTGGAATAAAATTGAAGGAAAACTTATTACTCGGATCTTAGAGAACGAACCTTTAGGCACGTTCTCACTTTTTCAAGACCAAATTAATTTTGCAGTAGCATACGGTACAATTGATGCAATTGATTACAATTTGGACGGCTATATAGATTTTGTTATTGCTGGTTCTGATTCAGTATCTAACTATGCTGGAAAAGTACACTCCTTATCAGCAAAAGTTTATGAAAATAATAGAGATGGAACTTTTAGCATAACTCAGGAAATTCCCGGGGCTCGTTGTGCTAAATTTATTGATCTTAATCAAGATGGGATACCTGACCTTGTTGCTAGCGGAACTACAGTTGTGGGTAATGATTCAACAATTTTTTCCAAGATCTATATTAACACAAATTCTGGCTCAAATAATTTGCCTGAGGCACCCTCAGCATTAAATGCTTTTGCTGTTAGTACTCGAGCAATTTTCACCTGGGGTTCTGGTTCTGATGATATTAATAATACAGCTAGCCTATCTTACAACTTAAGAATTGGTACTTCCTCTGGAGGGAACCAATTACTTTCTTCAAGCGTACCCTTTAATTCCTCGAATGTCGGTCCAAGGTTAATTCGGGAATTTAACGAAATCCCTCATGGTACTTACTACTGGGCAGTCCAAACTATCGATGGATCCGGTAATGTTTCAACTTGGTCTAATGAGGACACTCTATTTATACCTCGTTTGGTCCCTTCAATCCAATCTTTACCAGGAGTATACTATTCATCAGCTGGATGGGCTGATTATAATGAAGATAATATTCCAGATTTAGCACTTACCGGTGTCACTTTTTCTGGGACAAGCATAACAAACTTATTCGAGAATTCTGGAGGATTGCTTTCTCAAGATCTAACTCAAAATATTGAAGCTGTCTTCGGGGGCCATCTTTCTTGGGTTGACTATACCAATGACGGTCATCTTGATCTAACCATGACAGGATTCCAAATAAGTAATTTTTTTGGTGGATTTAAAACAAGTTTTTACAAATGGGAGAATGGTATTTACGTTGCAGATACCAACTCAGAGGTAGATATAGATTTAAATTATGATGGTATTGGTGACAACTGGGTAAACGGTGGTGTGAATGGTCATCACTGGGGTGATTATGATAATGATGGAGATTTGGATTACGTTCAAGGAGGATTTGATAATTACTACAGACGACATCTAGATATCTTCTTTAATGATAATGGAATACTACGCTTAGATACTAACCAAGTTCATTTGATACCAATTAATCCAGCCATTGTACAATGGGTGGATCTAGATAAAGATGGAAATTTAGATTTAGTGACTATTGGTGCTGATGAAACTGAAACGATTATGATGAGAGTCTATTTAAATAATGCTAACAATGTTTTTACTCAAGGGATCACATGGCAATCTGAAATTTTTGGTGTTACTGCTGGTGCAATAGCGTTTGCTGATTACAATAGTGATGGTTATGATGACTTTGCTCTTTCTGGACTAAATACCAGTGGAGACCTCATCACTTATGTTGCAGAAAATAATATAAATACATTTATCGTAGCTCACATCCTTCAAGGTACTTACTATGGAAAACCTTCTTGGGGAGACTATGATAACGATGGTGACCTTGATTTACTTGTAACTGGCCAATCTAGAACTCAAGGAGATCTTGGCTCTTCCCCTGTCACTCATATATATAAACAAGTAGATAACCAATTTCAATTAGATCCTACACTATCCATAGATAGTGTAGGAATAAGTTTCTCCCAATGGGGAGATTATGATTTTGATGGTGATTTAGATTTATTCCTATCAGGTTTTAAAGAAAATCAAGATGTAGTTGCCCAAATATATGATAATCTTGAAGGCATTGAAAATCCAAACAAATCCCCTAATGCTCCTTATCTATTGGATGACTCAAATATCAATAATAATACCGTTACCCTTGCGTGGGCTGCCCCTGTTGACCCAGAAAATGAAAATAACTCTTTTACACCTCAAATGGGTCTACGGTATCAACTGCAAGTTGGATCAGAGGACAATAATAACGATCATGCAATTAGTACTGGAATCTACGGAATTAGTGAAATTGGAACCTTTACAAAAAATCAAAAAGAACTAAAAAATCTTGAAGAAGGAAGTTACAGCTGGCGCGTAAGGGCAATTGACTATGGTTTAGCTTCATCTGATTGGTCAAACAAAGACTATTTTTATATTGATGTAACTCCTCCTGCAATAGATACAGTACGAGCTAACTACGTTACAAATAATCAAATTATACTGGTTATTAAATTTAAAGAAGACTTCTATTTAGACTTAAATAAAGAGCCAACTGTTCTTGTCACTCATCCTTATCATTCTGACTTAAATGAAATTGGGCCTGATGATGATTCACTCTTTGTTACTAAACAAAGTTTCAATGGGGATGAATGGACAGGGGTATTATCACTACCTGATTATTTTTCAGGCAAGGCTATTGAAGTTCATGTGTATGGAGCACAGGATGGACGACAAAATAAAATGAATCGAACATCTATTTTTAAGACTCCAGAAAGCATCATATCACAATATGGAGGCACTGCAATCAGTAAAGACGGAAATGTAAGTATTCTTCTTCCCCAAAATGCAGTTAATGGTGATATTGCAGCTACAATTGTTGGTCAAAATGTTCCTTCTGATACCAGTTCTTTTTTAGTTGACGGCGGTATAACCTATTTAATATCTGACTTATATGATATAAAGCCATTCAACCAATCACTAAATAAACCAGGAATTTTAAGAATAGGTTTTCCTGATAGCACATGTCTAATTACAGAACAATTAAATCAGTATTTTAATTTAAGTTGTCCAAATAGTATTTCATGTGATGAACTTAATGGTGAGTGGATCGCAATCCCAGATTCTGGGCTTGTACCATTCATAGGGTTAGTTGATACTACCATCACAGGCCTACTACCAGTTATAAGACTTGGTGGATCTCAGGTATCCATAGGTGATAATTCATATATGCAGGTCCAAATAGATACTTTTGGTACATATGGTGCTTTTATCTCTTTAGATACTACACTTATTCAAGATAGCTTGAATATAGAAAAAGTAGTGTGCCAACCAAGAATATTTTCTCCAGGAGGTTCAGGATCCGTATTTGAGTTTACTGAAACAAATATTATTTATTCTCTTAAAAATGAAGAAGATGTAACTGCAAGAATATTCAACCTATCAGGTAGGTTAAAAAGAGTTATTAAACCTCAGCATCCTTCTCAAGCAGGGAATCAAATTTTAAATTGGGATGGGAAAGACTCCAATGGTGCAATCGTTCCTAGTGGCTTATATATAGTCACTCTTGAAAAAGAAGATAAAGTTTTAAGAACTACCGTAGGAGTTCTTAATCGATGAGAAAATATTTATTCCTAGTATTTTTCCTATCTAAACTTTTTGGACAATATGATCAGCTGTTTGTTGGATCTCGTCCTTTAAGTATGGGTGGAGCATTTACTGCAGTAGCCGATGATGCCAATGCTATTACTTGGAATCCAGCGGGTCTTCCAGGACTACGTAGAACTGAATTTAACTCTACCTATGCAGATCTTTATGATATGGGTATCAATCAATCCTATCTTGGTTTTGTGAGACCTTTTTCTGATCGCATAGCTATTGGTCTGGACTGGTCTAGTGTTGGATTTGATGATAAAGAATTAACATACTCTGAAAACAAATTAAACTTTGCAGTGGGATTTCAACCGCATAAAATATTTAGCCTCGGTTTTACACTTAAGTATTTAATGAGAGACATGCTTTTAGACGATGCTTCCTATGGAAAAGGTACAGGCATTGGTTACGATGCTGGTTTATTAATTCAACTACAAAAAAACTTAAAGCTGGGATTAGGACTCTATGATTTAAATGGTACTTCTGTATCTTATAAAGATAAAACATCAGAAACAATTTTAGGTCAGGCATTTAAGCTAGGCATTAGCTATGTGCCAATAAACGGACTGACAATTGCTGCGGATATTGGGGACCGTATACAAATTGGATCTGAATATGTTCTTGGTAGCCGAATTAGTTTTCGCGGTGGAATTCAGCAAGGATTAGAATCAAATAAAGAGAAAGAAATATTGGTCCCTTCTGCAGGAATATCCTTAAAATTTAAAAGTCTAGTAATGGAATATGGATTTGAAAGCCACCCGTATTTAAACCCTACTCATCGTTTTTCTATAGCACTGCAACTGAGCCCCGCTGTAGTTAGCATTACAAAAACAACTATATCTCACAACCCAATATTTCGTTCACTTCATCGATACTATGAATCAGAACCGTTTGTAAAAGTTGGACTGAAAAATATTTCTGATGCAGATCTTCCTGTAGATGTTTCTCTTTTTGTACCTACTATGATGGATAATCCTCATTCGGAGACAGTAACTCTACCTCCAAAATCTGAAGAGGAATATGATATTGGCATTTCCTTTAGTAGTGATGTTCTCACTTCAAAAAAGGCTACCTTTGACAACCTAGTCCAACCAGAAGTAAAGGTAATCTATAAACAAGGAGGTGAGGAAAAAATCGCACAAAAGAAAATGGAATCCTCATACGTGCTTGGAAAAGGAAAACTTACCTGGAGTAATCCAGATATGATTGCCTGTTACGTGACACCGGCTGATGCAGTAGTAGATAAGTTTGCCAGAAATTTTATCCAATATTACACTCCTGTTTTAAATGATTATTTTGGAAGAAGTAATCTTGGACGTGCAATTATTCTCTTTGATGCCCTAGGGATACATGGATTAGTATATAATATTGATTTAGAAACACCCTTTTTAGATATTGCTGATGATAAATCTGCCTTTGACACTGTAAAATACCCAGGAGATATGCTTAGGGATAAAATTGGTGACTGCGATGACTTAACTGCGTTATTTGGTTCTTTAATGGCAAATCTTGGAATTGAAACCATGTTTTTGGATGTCTTTAAACCAGGTGCAGGTCATATCTTTGTAATGTTTGATAGTGGTATAAAACCTGATGATGTAGGTAAATATTTTTTAGATGAAAATGAAGTTGTAATTCTGAATGATAAAGTCTGGATACCAGTTGAAGCAACTCTTGTTGGAAAACCTTTTTTCTCAGCATGGAAGCAAGGCTCATTGAAATACAATGAAATGAAAGCCGAAAATTTTGTAAACGAAATTTCTGTGAAAGAAGCTTCAGCGAAATACATAGCCGGTTCTCACATTACTCCGGATATGCCCATGCCTGTAATTGATGGAATCAATGATTTGTTAAAGGAAGATATTAAACAGTACGGTATGTGGCTCGAACAAATCGTATACAATGCTGTAGGAAGCAGATTGATTGCAGCGGAAGACTATTACGATGCAGGTGTGAAATATATGGAGTTTGCAAGATACAAAGAAGCAATTGAAATGTTTGAAACAGCGATTAATATGAAGCCTGTTTTCCCAGATGCAATCAATACACTTGGAGTTTGCTACACAAAAACTGAAGACTATCCCAAAGCTCTTGAATTTTATGATGAAGCAATACAGCAAGGTGGCGAGCACCCTGGTTATCTTTTAAATGTTGCAATTACTCAGTTTATGTTAGGCAATAAAGGCTTAGCTCGACAAAAATACGATGAGGTAGTAATGCTAGATCCTATGTTTGAAGGTAAGTTAGACAAAGTGTTTGGTGCAGCAAAGGCAAGTATTATAGGAGGAGTAACCGATGGACCTCAATTAAAGATTTCTGCAGATTTAGAATCAGAACTCGCAGAAGGTTCTACAAAGGGGCTAGTTGAAATCAAGGATGCTCCAAAAAATATTGAACCAGAAGATATAAAAAAAGTTGATTTCCGTAAGAGAAGAGCTCGAAGTGATAATACTGTTGGGGTAACATTTGCACGCCTTGGGAATTACTCTATGGCAATAGATTATTTTAAAAAAGCGATTAGGAATGATAATAATGAAATGGATTATAAAGTAAATCTAGCTGTTGCTTTTTATAGAATGTATAAGTACGAGGAAGCTATGGAATACTATGAAGAGGTCAAAAAGGAAAAACCGGAATTAGTCTCGCAATTGGATTTTATCGAGACAATGGGCGAAAGCACACCAAAGTTTGATAAATTTGATTAAAATATTGTATATTTCAATTAGTATGAAGAACATATTATTCATTACAACGTTAGTTTTTTTATCCCGTCCAATTTTTGCTCAAGACGAAGAGTTAGATCTAGATGCAATGTGGGATAATACGGTTTGGAATGAAATTGAAGATGTTGCAGATGCTGGCTATGAAGTAGAAAAAGTAACTGCTGTAGCTGGTGTTCGAGGTGCAGAGGCAGAGGATGAAGCTCTTCACCATCTTTACTACAGGCAGTCCATGAAAGGTCCAAGTAAGGTTGAGTTAAATAAAGCACTTGGAAAGCTCCTTAATACACTTTCCTCTTTAAAAGAAAAGAATCCTGAACATGCTAAAATTCCAGAAGTTACTCACTACGTGATCCAGATTTACAAAAAATTAGAACAAGGCACAAAAGCTAAGAAATTAGAAAAAGAACTTTTGGCTGTGGCTCCTGAATCCAAATGGGCAAAATTTTATAAGTAAATATTAATTTATAAATAAAAAAAGCCTCTGAAAAGAGGCTTTTTTTATTTATAAACCTTTTTATTTCCATCTGGGTCTAAAAGAATCCAACCCCCTCCTGGAACTTCGCTTCTGACAATACCTTCGCCTTTTAGCGAACCATCTGGAAACCAAAACTTAGCACGTCCCCTTGGAACACCATTTACATATCCTATCTTCATTTGTTTCTTCCCATTTTCATACCACTGTGTCCATGTGCCATTCTCCTTACCTTCTAAGTATTTAATGCGCAAAGATCTTTTACCATTCGGATGCCATTCTCTATACATTCCTTCAGGATCTCCATTGATAAACTTTGCCTTTAATGCTTTATTTCCATTTTCATACCACTCTGTGTATTTGCCATGTTCTTGCCCATCAACATAAAAACCCATGATCGATTTTTTTCCATTTTCATACCACTCTTTATATTCATCTATATAGTTATCATTATCAAAAGTAGCTATAAGCTCTCTATGTCTTTCATCACCAT
>CACKSF010000043.1 GCA_902602795.1 uncultured Fidelibacterota bacterium | reverse complement strand
ATCCGTCTGAGAGTAATATGATACATCACTAAAAAAGCTTCCGTTCTCATTTTTAAGAAGAATATTACCATTATAATTATCTTGAGTAATGTATAAATCCTGATCTCCATCCCTATCATAATCAATCGCTCCCAGTCCCATAATAATTCCCGCTCCAACAGGACCTGTTGCACCCACATTTTGAGCTACATCTATAAAGGTTCCATCTCCATTATTTTTATAAAGCAAATTTGGTTCGAATAAAAGTCCCACATAAAGATCTAAATACCCATCTTGATTGTAATCAAACCAAGAACATCCTCTGACTTGATCAGCAATATTTATACCTGTAAGATTTGTAACATCTTGAAAAGTGCCATTTCCGTTATTTTGAAAGAATTTGCTTGAACCAATAGTAGCACCAATAAATAAATCCAAATCGCCATCATTATCATAATCTCCAGCAATAGCGGTTCTGGCTTCCATTTCTTGACCTAAATTAGACTCTGTAGATACATCTGTAAAATTCATATTTCCATCATTTTTGTATAGATGAACTATACCGCCGCTCCTCGTTGTAAATAATATATCGTCAAGTCCATCGTTATTATAGTCAAAAACACATACACCTTCTGACATTCCAGAAAAAGCTATACCTGCATCATCCGTGTAGTCAGTAAATAACACTTCAGCTTGTAAAAGATTAAATACAAATAAAAGGGTGAGTAGTATCATTTAATTTAAAAATTAGATTATAGTATGCATATTTGAAGAAATTTAACTTTAACCTAAATTTGATTCACTAAATAAATAGGTTAACTATAAATAATTTATTGAAAACAAAAAAAATCTAACAATTAAAAATATTTAACAACTGCTATGCTAAAAGAAATAACAACTAAGAATATTCTGATTCTTTTTTTTACTTTAATTGTATCAAAAGCCTTCAGCTATAACATCAAGCATGTTGAACCACCCTTTTGGTGGGCTGACTTTAATCATAACAAACTACAATTAATGATTCATGGAGAAAACATCTCACAACTCAACCCAAAAGTTTCCTATAAGGGTATTAAAATTCAAAAAGTGCATAAAGTTGATAGCCCAAACTATTTATTTCTTGATTTACTTTTAAAAAAAAATAAACCTAAAAAATTCACAATTAATTTTTATAAAAATAAAAAGATTATTTTAAAACACGATTATGAAATTTTAAAAAGGAAAACGGGAGCTGAGAATAGAGAAACAATTAGTGGTAAAGATGTTATTTATTTAATTACTCCAGATCGATATGCGAATGGTGATGAACAAAATGATGAAGTAAAATCTCTTTTAGAAAAGTATAATAGAGCAAATAAAGATGGTCGCCATGGTGGTGATATCCAAGGAATTATTGACAATCTAGATTATATTGAAGAAATGGGTTTTACGCAGATTTGGTTAAATCCGGTTTTAGAAAATAATCAAGCTGATTACTCCTATCACGGGTACTCAACTACCGATTATTATAATATTGATGCTAGGTTTGGATCAAATAAACTTTATTTAGAATTATCCAGGGAAGCAAAAAAAAGAGGTGTAGGATTAATTAAAGATTTAGTTCTTAATCATATTGGGTCTGGTCATTGGTGGATGAAAGATCTTCCCACCAATGATTGGCTTAATTATCAAAATAAATATGTTCAAACGAATCACATTCACGAAACTGTGTATGATCCACACGTACCTAAATCACAAAAAGATTTATTTACGGATGGCTGGTTTGTTGAATCCATGCCTGATCTAAATCAAAAAAATCCCTTTGTTGCCATCTATTTAGAACAAGTAGCAATTTGGTGGATTGAATTTGCTGATTTAACTAGCCTGCGTATTGATACGTACCCTTATGTGGATAAAAATTTTACATCACAATGGAGTAAAAGGATTGTGGATGAATATCCAAATTATATTTTCTTTGGAGAGACATGGATAAATGAACCAACAATGGTTGCATACTGGCAAAAGGGAAGTAAGACTTATGATAATTACCAATCCTACATACCTAGTATGAAAGATTTTCCACTTCAAAAAAGTCTAATAACCGGTCTTCTTTCCAAAGATAGCTGGGATGGTGGAATTGGAAATATTTATCGCACATTAGCAAATGACTTTCAGTATGCTAATCCATATAATCTAATTGTTTTTGCAGATAATCATGATATGCAACGAACTTTTTCTTTGTTAAATGAAAGATTGGATTTACATAAAATGGCACTATCATTCATTGCGACAACTAGAGGAATCCCACAGGTTTACGCGGGAACTGAAATTGCCATGCCAAGTACAGAGAATCATGGCGAACTTCGAAAAGATTTCCCTGGAGGCTGGATAGGCGATAAAGTGAATGTCTTTGATAATATTGGCCTATCCTCTACACAAATTGAAGCAAAATCCTTTTTGAAACAGCTGTTAAATTGGAGGAAATCAAGCAAGGCTATAGCCAATGGAAAATTAATCCACTATCCTGTAATAAATGGTATATACGTATACTTTAGAGTTTATCAAAGAGACAAACTAATGGTAGTAATGAACAATAAAGAAAATGAAGAAATATTGAATCTTGATATGTTTCGCGAAACGATTGCAAACAAAAATAAAGGAATTGATGTTATTAGTGGTGAATATTTTGATCTTTCAAAAGAAATTAACTTAACTCCTAAAACTGCATTAATTTTGGAATTAGAATAAAAATAAAAATGCGAATTATCGATTTTTTCACTATAAACCTTTTACTTTTATTTCAATTTAATAGCGCTTTTGCGCAAGGTGGTATTAGCTGAAGGAGGCCTTTACTTCCAGGCGGAAGTTTATTGGAATATAATGATTCTCAAAGCGGTCAATTCTCGCTTGGCATCTCATATGAACATGAACAATTAGATCGTGCGAAATATGGAGATAGATTTATTCCAAATTATAATAAAGAACGAACGAATAATAGTAGCCTAACTATCATTACCTCGTATGGAATTACAGATCATTTTGCTATTAGCGCATTTTTTCCTTTTCGTTATATTTTAAATCAAAAAGTCCTTTTTAGAGGGCAAAATCAAAATATGTATAACGGAGGAAAATATTTTAGAGAATCATATGGTCTGGGAGATGTTTTACTGCAAGCAAGAATTCAAAGAACATTTTTCATTGATATACCTATTGTCCTTGGAATAGGTGTCAAATTAAGCAACGGTAAAATAAATATGACCGATGAATTTGGTGACCGCATCAGTGATAACCTGCAAGTTGGGACAGGAACAGTCGATCCTATACTTTCAATTTATTCAAGCCAAGATATAAAGAAACTAGTTTTGTCGGGTGGGATTTTCACAAGAATTTCTAATGGAGAAAATATTTATGGTTACAAATATGGAAACGAAATTCAAACTCTGATAAATGTAGATTATATTGAAAACCATCTTCTTTATGGTGGTTTGCAAGTTAGTCATCTTTTATCAACCAGGGACTATTATGAATATGGAAAAGTTTCCAGAGATAGAGGAGGTGAAAACTATTTTTTAACTGGAAAACTTGGGACAAAAGCTACTGAGAGTTTAGATTTTGAGGTAACTCTTCAAATTCCAATTTATCAGAAGCTAAATGAAAGTCAACTAATCTCTCCATTCATTATACAATTCGGGACCCTTTTTAGGTTCAATTAATGATGATGAAAAACATAATTGTAATTATTTTATCAATATTATTTTCTTGTTCACTCTACCATGATGATAAAAAGCCTGAAATATTTTTCCAATATTCAGACTTTGAAACTTTACAATTAGGTAAAAGTTTTTCTGACATGACTATTTCTAATGATGACAACACCATTTTCCTTTCCGACTACAACAACAATTCTATATTAAAAATCAACACTCAAAACTCTTTATCCATTGAACAAAATACTGTTGTTGGATCTCATCCAATTGCAATTGATATCAGTTCAAATAATTCTACTTTAGCTATTGCACATGAAGGCGAATCATCAATTTTTTTACTGAATACACAAACAATGACTGTAAATAATTCATTTCCTATATCACTTATGAGCATGAATGATCTTGTATTTATTAATGATAGCACTCTTATTATTTCATCAAAGACTGATCCATCATGTATCACTCTTAATCTGATTTCTGGAGAAGAAACAACTCAATCTGTTCTTAATGGTGAATTTGCTATGGATAAAGAAAATGAAATCCTTTATGTAGCGACTTCTTCTTCTTTAAAAAAATATAACTGGGATGGAGAAAGGTTTTACCAAGATTCAAATATTTCAGACCCATACGGCTTTGTTGGAAATGTTCATCATATTGCATATAATGCTTATAAAAAAATTGTTTTTGTATGTTTAAGTGATAAAAATAATTCTATTGAGGTGCAGCACTTATATTCATATTATGGAAATGACATGACCTTTGCTGGAAAATATCAATTACAATCTCCTGGACTAGCTACAGCCATTTCTCAAAATGGTGAGAGGGTTTTTGCTGCCCCAATGGATGCTGATGAAATAGGGGTATTTATTATTGAGTTTTCTCAAGAAACTAAACTTGAAAAAAATTATTATCTTTCTGCAGGAAACCTCACTGATCGCGGTATTATCCTTGATGCAAATGAAACATTTCTATACTTATTGGTAAATATTCCGGGGGACGATGACTCCTTTGAGCCTTATAATGATTACTCTTTTGATTTACAAAGAATCCAGCTTAATAACTAATTATTTTTTACTATCTGCATTTTTAGTTTCTTAGAAGCTTTAAATCAAATACTTTATTTCATTTCTTTTATTTTCTAAGCGATTTATCCATTGCTCAGCACTTGCCATTTTTTCAATAATAATATTATAGAATCCAAATGACTTATCCACCTTTCCTTTTACTATAAACAAGTTTTCCCAATGGACTAAATCACTAAACTGTTTAAAAACATTTGGAAATAAAATACATTCGTAAGTATCTGTCTCATCTTCCAAAGTTAAAAATTCCATAGGCTCTGATTTACGTGTCAAGGACTCTTTACGTGCTATATAAATTCCTAGTAAATAAACTGACTTCTTATCATGTTTCTTTATATCTTTTGCAAAAATAATTTTCTGACTTAATTTGCGTCTGTATTTTGTAACAGGATGTTCGGAGATCGGATAGCCAAAACTATCTAATTCTAATAGGTATATCTCCTCTTTAGTAAGTGGCTGACAATTTGTATCCTTTATAGAAAAAAAATTATCTTTCCCTGTATAAAAACCAGCTACTGAATAAGCTATTTCCCGATGATGCAAATCTGGGCATAGTTTCTCAAAACATCTAGCATTTGTGATCGCCATTGCATCTGCAAGATTAATCTGAACTCTATTTATAAAATCATTTAGCGATTTAAAGTAACTTTTCTTTCTTTCTTTTAGGATTAAACTGATCGCTGTTTTTCGTAAATTTTTTATAGACATAAATCCCATGCGTATTGTTTTATCACTCCCTTTCCATTCATAACAACTTTCGTTTATATCTGGGTATAAAATTTTAACCCCAAATCTTTTTGCTTCACTCATGTAGGCATAACTTGAATAATAACCTCCCTGATTTGATATAACAGAAGCAATGAATTTTGCAGTGAAATGGGTTTTAAGGTAGGCACATGTCATTGCAAGCATTGCATAGGAAGCTGAATGAGGTTTACAAAAAGAGAATCCGATAAATGAACTAATCATATTCCAGACTGTATTGACAATATTAATCTTATAACCCTTCGATAAAGATTTTTTAACAAATCGATCCTTCCAGGCTGCAATTTCTAACACATGATTCCTACTAACTGCTTTTTGTAATAATTTTGTATCACTGTATCCAAAACTAGTCATTTTCATTATTGCCATCGTCACCTGTTCTTCATAGACCATAATTCCGTATGTTTCATTTAAGAAATCTAAATCTGGATGTATCAAACTCCATTTTTCTCCATGTATTCTTGATAGCATTAGATTAATGTATCGATTAGCAGCCGGTCTTATAATCGACGAGTAAATAACAATATGATCAAAATCAACTAACTGAGATTTAGCAAGTAATTGACGAATCGAAGGACTCTCTATGTAAAAAACTCCTATAGTTCTTCCTTTTTTTAGTAAAGCTTCTGTCTTTTTATCGTTTACTGGCTGTATCTGATGATAATCAAAATTACTTTCATATCTTTTGTCAATATTTATTTGCTTTAAAGTATCCCTAACCACTGCTAGACTTCTATTGCCAAGAAGATCGATTTTCAAAAGCCCCGAATCTTCCACTTGATCTTTATCCCATTGAACAATTTGCATACCTTTGGGAGTTTGTAAAATGGGGACATATTTTTGAATTTCATCAGGAACAATAATGACTCCTCCTGGATGAACTGAAAAATGCCGAAATACCCCTGTTATGTTCCGGCTTTTTTTAAGAACTTTAGTAATCATCTCTGCTAACTGATTTTTATTAAAATTTGAATTTGTAGTCATCACCTGATGTAAATTACTTTTTTTATTATACCAACGTATTCTATTAGTAAGACTCTTGATTTCTTCGCTAGAGAACCCATATACTTTTCCAACCTCTCTTACCGCAGATTTCGATCTTATAAAAACTTGATTTGCCACCATTGCTGTACGTCCTTTACTATACTTAGCAAACACGTATTCTAGAATATTATCTCTTTCATCCCATGGAAAATCTATATCAATATCAGGCATTTTTTTTCGTTCCGGATGTATAAAACGTTCGAATTTCAATCCATATTTAATGGGGTCAACTTGGGTAATAAATAGACAATAACTAACAATTGATGCCGCACCTGATCCTCTTCCAATCGTAGACTTAGTTTGGCTCACTATATCTGCTACAATGAGAAAATAAGCTGCAAACCCTTTTTGCGTTATTAAGTTAAATTCATATTCTATTCTAGATTTTATATTATGATCTACATTGGAATATCTTTTTTTTGCTCCTGAATAAACTTTTTTTTTTAATAAATCATTAGCCCTATACGTATCCTTTAATGCTAAACCAGGAAAAATAGTATTCACAAAAGACCAATCTTTTTTACATTTATTTGCTAAATAAAAACTATTATTAATTGCATCTAAACTATTAGGAAATAAACTAGCCATACTTTCTTCATTTCTGAACCAGTTCAATGCAGAATAATTATTTTCTTTTTTTACATTATCTATTTTAGTGTTTTTATTAATTGCTTGTAAGATTAAGTACGATTCGTAATCATGCCTATTATGGAAATAAACGTTCCCTGTTGCTACAACTTCTAATTTAAGTTTTTTCGCTAATTTTCTAGATTTAAGCTCAGATCCCCCTGGTCTTAATTCAACAAAGAGGTGAGTATTCGAGACAACTGATTTAAGCTCTTTTAATATTGAATATTTTTCTGTTAGAATAAAAAGTCCTGAAGAGTGAGAAACTATGATATCTGATATTTTTTGATCTTTTATATCATAAGATTTTGATATAATTCGACAAAGATTTTGATAACCAACCTGATTTTCTACTAAAATGATTATATCTTCATTCTTTGTAATAAGATTAGCACCTGCAATCGGCTTTACATCCATAGAATTGCAATATTTAACAAAATTTATAAAACCTGATAAACAATTGACATCCGTTAATGCTAAGGCGTCCATGCCATTAGATTTTGATAGTCGAATGAGTTGATTCACTGGAAGTAAACCACGCATCGCTGAATACACAGAGTGAGTGTTTAAATGGATAAACATTGATTTGTTTTTTTAGCTCTTAAAATATTAGCATATTGAATACTCTGTAATCCGTATTTTGACCTTATAGTATCTACAACCTTAGAAATTTTTATTGCAGATGATTCTTTATTATTAAAAAGATACTCTTGCTGTAGGTAAGATCGAAAATCAGATGCATTAATTAGAATTGATCTAACTCTATTTCGTCGTTTATTTAATTTATTAAATATTTTAACACAAGTATCAAAAACGTATTGACTATCATTGAACTTTAAAGATCCTTTACTATTTGCAGAATGTCCATCAGAATAGTGAATCCCCAAGTTCACAATATTTGCTACTTGTTTTCTTTTTTTTAATCGAAGAGATAAATCATCTGATAATACTCTAAGAGCAGCATAAAGAATGTTGGAATCATTGCTATCAACCGACAAAACTTTTTGAACTAACATATTATCAGATAGAATACTTGGTTTAACAGACGAAGTACATGTGCCCATTGATTCTTTTGCTAGATTGATAGCATGAATTCCAAATAATGCATGAAAATATTTGTAATTATTTGCAATATTTTGAATATCCTTTATTTTTTTTATCAAAAGAAAATGAATGATACTATTTACATGTTTAATGTTTACTGAAGGTAAAAATGAAGGATTCAGGGGTGCTAAAAATTGCGATTCCTCCCCAGCTTCAATTTTATAGATTGGTTCTGGGTTAATGGCTGTAATAATCTTACTTACTAATTTATTTTTACTAATACCAATCACGCTAAATATATTTGTTTGCTCTCTAATAGTTTTAATTATCAAGGAACCAGCATCCTGATTATTATTATAGATAGAATTCATCCCTCTCATATCTAAAAAAAACTGTCCTAATTTATATGGTTCAACTACAGGCGTAAATTTGGATAGAGTTTTATATATGTACTTATATAACCTTTTATAAAGATGGATATTGTAAGGTAATAGCAGTGTAGAGGCACTCATTTTCTTAGCTTTTAAAACCTTCATACCTTTTTTTAAACCTTCACTCGAAGCCTCCTTGGATAAAGATAAAATAATTCCATCTGGATTGTTTGACGAAATAATAGCTAAGGATCTGTATTTAGTACTTGAGTCCAATATTCTTTCAGCTTGAATCTCAAGATTACTAAGACGTAAATGAAAAACGTCTGAGCCAATCATATTAACCTTTTTAATTCAAATAATTCCGAAATGAATAGAGTAAAACTCCATTTATACGAAAGTCGTCTTGAGAATCAATCTTTATGATTGGAAAACTTGGGTTTCTAGGATGTAGCTCAACTCTATTTTTTTTGGGAACATAACATTTTAACGTAGCTTCACCATTTACAAGCGCAACAACAATCTGCCCAGAACGAGCAATTTTTGCTTTTCTGGCAACAATATAATCTCCATCATGAATATTCTCATCAATCATAGAATCACCTTTTACTTGAAGAACATAGTTGCTTGGATGCAATAGAGAAGGTGGTACATCTACCATTTCAGGATTTTCTAACGCTTCAATAGGCTCTCCTGCAGCAATCAGTCCTAACAACGGTAAACAAGCTGTTGTAGTTGCGGGAAGCTCTTTTTGAGCGATGGCGAGTGCCCGCTTACCGTTAGGACCTTTTACACGATGTAAATGACCCTGATCCTCCAAAGTCTTTACATACCAGTTTACTGTGCCCAATGATCCAAATCCTAAGTTTTCCATAATTTCTTCATAAGATGGAGATTGACCTTGAATCAACGTAAATCGATTTACAAAATCCAAGAATTTTTTCAATTTTGGTGACAGATTTTTATTCACGAGGTAATTGATAAATAATTAATTGATTTTTGTGTCCAAATATTTGAAGAATTTGCTCTTCTATTTTCATAGCTATTAATCCTAGCTATAGCACGTAATACTACTGGAGATACTTTTTTCTTATTTTGTTTTTTTATTACATATTTCATAGTAAACCTCTATTTAATAGTTACTCGTAAGTTACTCGTAAGTAAATTATAAAAGAAAATTGTTATATACAAACAAAAAAGCCCCTTTTTTAAGGGGCTTTGATAAATTGTGAGTAATTTACTATTATTTACACTATTGGATTACCCAACCAAAGTCCAGCAAATAACAACAACCCTGTAACACTATGCATAATAATTGTGCCCCAGTTAGCAGGCTCGAGCAATCTATCATTATAATACTTATAAAGTGTTTGCATAGATGTAATTCCAAAGTAAGAGGCTAACAATGTCACCAAGATTAAAGATGGGAAAGTGCCGTTCAAAACCAATAATACTATGCTTAAAAATGCACCTGACACTAATGCAACATAGCCAATTCTTGCTTTTTCAGGTCCGAAAACAACTATTAAAGTATTTTTACCTGTGACTTTATCACTATCATGGTCAGGAAATTCATTAATATAAACTACAGCTGCAATTAGAAAACCAAGTGGGATACCGGCTAAGAAGGCTTCTGGAAGTAATTGTCCTGTTTGAACTAATGTACTTCCAGCTACCATCAATGGACCAAAATTGAGTCCTATCAATAATTCACCTAATCCTTTCCTTGAAGAAAATCTAAACGGAGGAGCTGTATAAAATAAACCTGACAAAAATCCAATTAAACCAAGCCATAAGACCTGAATGCCTGCTTTTTGTATAAGAGGAATTCCAACCAATACACTAAGTGCAAAAACAGCAATTGTTAAGTTACGAACACCTGCGGGGGTAATAAGACCCATCTGTATTCCTCTACTTCCACCATTTAAACCCTTATTACTATATTTATAATTAATATTATCTGTACCACTTAAATGATCAAAATAATCATTTGATGTGTTAGTACCAATATGCAATAAAGAGCCACCTAAGAGAGTCAATCCAAGCCAAGACCAATCAACAGAAAACCCCATGAATTTTGCAACTGCAGCCCCAACTAAAATAGGCATGATAGTTGCAGAAAGAAACGGAAGCCTCATAATAACAACCCAGGTAAATATTTTTGTCATAAAATCTATCTTCGGCCGAACTTCATCAGGAACTTTATCCTTCAAAGGTGTGGTAACACCGCAGTAACCTATATGTTCACCATTTTTATCTTTCGTTGGAGTTATCTTGATTCTAGCGGAAAATTCACTTCCATCCTTATGGATAAATGCTGTTTCACCTTCCCACTTCCCTTTTTTAACAGATTCATCTAACCAACCAATTACATGACCTAACACAACCTGACCATCACTAAAATCACTTACTCTCATTTTTCCAATGACTTCTGATTCGTCATATCCAAAAACTTTTGCCGCACCTGCACTGTAAGTTTCTATCTTCCCATCAAGATCGCAGGTAATTACACTTTTGATATTTTCGCTCATTTTGATCCTTTTTCAGTCAATTAAATTTTTTTAATCTACAAAATAATTTAGATCAAAAAAACTAGATTTTAGATTGGGTAAAATATTGGCCTACTAGGCACTGCATCTAAGGACCAATTTGGTATTTGAATCTGCAAAAAGCCAAAGCCATCACTTATGCAGTCTTCAATAAAAAGCAATTCTGAAATAGTTTTACCATATTTAAAAAATCTTTTATGATTACCCAACTTTCCGTCATCATTCGCTTTATCAACAGAGGGCAAATCTACAAGTAAATGTTTCACGCCTTCGGATGCAATATAATCTATTGCCTGATTTGTAAAAAATGGAGCTGTAATTTCATCATAATTTCTTGATATCTTTGATTTGTCGTTTGGAATGGTTCTAACAATCAGACCGCTATGAAATTGACTAATTTTTTTTTGAATTGATTTTTTAGTTATCACCGACTCCCCATCCCATCCTACATGATACGAATCGTCTGTTTCAGAAGTCAGTTGAGGCTCGACTGTTATTAAATGAGCAGGAATTAAGCCTGTTGGACAGACATCAACTATTGAAACATTAGAATTGGTTACGTGCCCTTCACATTCTGTATGAGTTCCAGTACAATGAATATTTAAGGAGACTACTGGTACATTACAACTGCCACCCTGTTTAACATCTCCAACAAAATTTTTAGAAATTAATGGTCTATTAGTGGGTTGAGATGAGTTGTAGAAAGTAGGTGCTTTACCTGAAAAATTATTTTCTATGGATAAATCAACTGCATTTTTACTGCTAATTAAATATTCCTTATTATTATACTTAATTTGCAAGATATATCAGAAATCACTGATTATGAATAATATTTGAGACTTCACTCCTCTCAGGAAAACGACCTAAAGCTTTTTTTGAAAAAATTAGCTTTCCATTTAGCACCACTTCAAATACACCACCTCCAGAAGATATTAGAG
>CACKSF010000042.1 GCA_902602795.1 uncultured Fidelibacterota bacterium | reverse complement strand
AAATGACATTCTAAATATAGACAATGCTATGAAATGGGGGTTTGGCTGGGAGGCAGGTCCTTTTGAAACCTGGGATATGCTTGGAATTAAAAAAACTATCGATAGAATGAAATCAGAAGGTAAAACTGTTCCCCAATGGGTATTGGATATGTTAGAATCAGGGAGAGAAACATTCTACCAAGTTGATAATGGTATAAAATCTTATTGGTGCCCCATAGAAAAGAGTGCACTAATCATTAATAAAAATTCAAAGATTTTTAATATATCACTCCACAAGACTGGGAGCAATACCATTAAAAGAGACCTTAGTGCTAGTCTTAATGATATGGGAGATGGCGTACTAAATGTTGAATTCCACTCTATTCTACAGCCTACCCTTCATCCTATCGATAGCTCGTATGTTGAGATGATCAATCTTGCAATTGACATGATTGAAAAAGGTAATTATAAAGCCATGGTCCTTGGTCATCAGGGTGCAAATTTTTGTGCTGGAGCTAACCTGAACCTATTACTGGAATTAAGCCAAAACAATCAATGGGAGGCACTTGATTTTGCAGTAAAGACATTGCAAGACATGACTCAAAGGATCAGATTCTCTCCAGGGCCCGTTATAGCAGCACCATTTCAGCTAACGCTAGGGGGAGGTGTAGAACTGGTACAGCCTGCCGCCCACAGAGTTGCAGCGGCGGAGACCTATTTGGGTCTGGTTGAAGTGGGCGTAGGACTAATTCCTGGAGGCGGCGGAAATCTGCGCATGATTCTTAATGCTATGGAGGGAGGCACTGGTAGAATGGGAGCCTTTCAAAAAATACAAAAAACATTTGAGACAGTTGGATTTGCTAAAATTGCGACCAGTGCAGATGAGGCAAAACACCTTGGTTATTTAAAAAAAGATGACACGGTTATATTGAACCGGGACTACCTCATTCAGGCTGCCAAAGATAAGGCTATTGAACTAGCTCAAAACTATACTTTACCTGCCTATCGAAATGATCTAAAACTTCCTGGAGCTGGTGGTAGAACTGCCATGGCTATGGCACTAAAAGGATTTAAGATGCAGGGGAAAATTTCTGATCATGACCAAAAAATAGGAGAAAAGCTTGCTTATGTTTTAACAGGAGGAGACAAAGCTGGACTTACAAAATCAGTGGATGAACAATATCTTCTCGATATTGAGAGAGAGGCATTTGTATCTCTAGCAGGTGAGCAGTTGACACAAGATCGAATTAAGTATATTTTAAAAAAGGGAAAACCTTTACGCAACTAGATATCACTACCAAATTATTCTTTTGGTAAGCGTCTTAGATTTTTTTCATGGAATAAATCACTCTTTGTTCCCATATCAACTAGGATATCTGTGAATATAATTTCTGTAGAATGATTTTTAATGGTGTTATTTACAAGGACACGTTTTAAGATAAAGAATGATTTAATAAGTTCATATTCAAACCTTTTATCTTTTTCGAGTACTCCCTTTTTGTTATAAGAAATTTCTTTAAGGAGATTGAAAGTTTTTTTATCTATCCAAGAAACATGTCTGCTGTATAAAGATTGAGCCTCCTTTTTCGGTAGAGTCTCTAAAACAAAGCATTCAACCTTATCAAACATGTCATCGTCTAACCGTTTATAATTATTGTGTATAAGATCTCGATTTGAGAGGTCTTCGAAAGTAAGATCAGACCCCATAAACGAGTCACCTTTTTTCTTTGCCGATATACGCCGCACTCTTTTAAATGCAGGCAACCACATTCGCATCTCGTCCTCTCCGTTTTCATGCTCAACTTTTAAAAAAGATACTCCTCTATCATCTCTAGGCTCTAAAAACCAAATCATTTGTTTTTCATTTCTATTTAATGATTTAGAAACCATTTCACTAGTGCGTGACTTTCCTTTAGAGTTCGTGAGTATCATTTTTGCTTTATTGCTTAAATCTTTGGGAGCTGATTTTTGGTCTAGCAATGTTGCAATTTCAACGCCAGACTGTGAGAATAGAAAGAATGGTGTTAAAAACGATAGAAACCATTTCATATTAGATCTCCTTTTTCATTAGTCTGTTTTTTAATAACTCTGTTGTGGTAGCCAAAAGAGTAAAAGTACCTAGAGATGTTGAGATCATTGCAAAAATCATGAGCCCTCCTATATATTGCACAGGAATGAAAGCTGAAAACAAAAGAGCTCCAAAGCCCATATTGGATCCTGCATCCAAAATAATTGGGTATCCTACATCATGAATCACCTTTTTGCTGATTGTTGATTCATTTGACGTATCAGAAAGATAGCGAAACTGGGAAATGAAATGAATCGCAAAATCAACACCAACACCAATAATAATGGATGATAGGATTGCAGTGACGTGATTGAGAGTGATATCAAAATGACCCATCAATCCAAAATTAAGTATGATCGCACCAGTAAGAGGTAACACAGCAATCATACCCCATAAAAGACGTTTAAAAAAGATAGCAGTAATGGTACCAATCAATACAAGTGATATGAAAATACTTAAAAATGATGATCGAATCACCATAACCACCATGTCTCGGATTACAACTATCATACCCGTAACGTCAACTCTGCCAAGTGAGAATGAATTGTTTTGAAAAGATTCAGATACCTCATTTACAAAGGAGAATACCTCTTCAGTGCTCATTACAGATGAAAAAGCTGTAATAAGTGCAGTCGAATATTCATAGTCAACAAGATTAGAAAAATTCTCTGGATTTCCAGACATAGAGTACATGGTAAAAAGGTTATTAACTTTTTCTCTTTTATCTGGAATGGATTCGTATTGGATACTGTCATCCATAACAGTTCTGTGCATCTGTTTCACAACATCTGCTACTGAGTAGGAAACAGAAACTTTTTCATTTTTTTCTATAAATATCTGCAATGAATCCATACTAAGCAATAAAGATGGATCTTTTATATCACCAGCAACACGGACTCTCAAATCCATAGTCCCACTCATCTCTCTATCCATAAAATCCATACTGTCTCTTATTTCTGTACCTGGTTTAAAGAAGCTTGCCACATTTACATCTACAGCGACCTTATGCAATCCAGCGCATCCAAAAACGATTAATAAAATTCCAGAACATAGAACTACCTTTGGATATCCTATAACAATAGATCCTAATCTTCCAAGAACTCTTTCAAAAATACTAGGACTGATTATTGCTTTAGAGTTTAGATCCCAATTTTTTAGATTAATTAGAGCAGGAAGGAAAAAAGAGCTTAGCAGCCACGCCCATCCAATACCAACTGAAATGCAAATTCCGTATCCCACCAAAGGCTCAAGAGGTGATGAGCCCATAGTTAAGAAAGCTGCTATGGTTGTAATACTAGTTAAAAAAATTGGTACCAAAAGAGCATCCATACCTGATGCTATTGCACTTTGTACATTTTTTTGAGATCTAAGTTCTCTAAAAAATTTTGTCATCACGTGCACCCCATCAGAATTAGCAATCGTAAGCAGAATGATTGGCATAGAAGTATTTAACAAGGCAAAAAGAAATTTATCAGATCCCGTAATTCTATACGCCCATCCCATAAACCCCATCATTGACACCAGCGAAAAGACTATCACCATCATTACCAATCCAACGGCTGGTAGACTACGGAGATTTATTAATAAAATAGCTATCATTATGACAAGACCAGTCTTCACTAGTAACTGAACATCGTCACGGATCATTTGAGGGATAGAACCTGTAACATAGGCAGTTCCACCGTAGTGAACATCATAATCAGATAATAATGAGTCACCCACCGCGACGACATCATTCCTAAATTGATCTAACCCTACTCCATCATATGGTTTTATTGTTGTTAGAAGATATTCATCTGACTGACTAACAAATTGTTTTTTGATATTATCATGTTTATTAAGATATAATTGTATACTTTTAATCTCTTGGCTGTTGAGATTTTGAATTTTTTGTAGTTCTTCAATTTGCATAAATCCATCTACCTGATCGATGCGTGTAGATGTAGTAATATTGGATACCTCCATAACTGAAGAAAGATTTTTTAATTCATTTGATAGAGTCCAAAGGTCCGACAAAGGACGAAGTTTGTAGACGGATTCCCCTTTATTCCCAAATGCTATGAAAATAATTTCTGTGCTTCCAAATTCATTTTGAACAGCATCCCATGTTCTTCTTGAATCTAAATGTTCTGGCAGCATTTTCATCATGTCATCATCCATAATAAGAAACTGTATACCTGATGCCATAAAAATGGTAGCGAGCATAGTGAAAAGAATAGTTCTTTTTGGATGAATCAAAGCTTGATCTATGCACCAAGCCTTGATGAGTGATTTTGAAAAATTATTCTTCATAGCATTCAGAGATGATAGACGAGAATACTACAGCAAGCAAATACTATTAATTATTTAAAATGAACTGTACCAAAGTAATCCAATCAGAAGTATTTACTAATCCATCTCCATTGTAGTCGGCCGCAGGAGTTTCATCATAGCCGTATCCAAAATCCATATCTAATATCATAAGAATATCTTGAATATTTATAGCGCTATCAAAATTAACATCACCAGCTAAATATTCAGGAAATCCAGGGCCTAAATAATCCATAGCATATTTTTGCGCTCTTGCAATCATAGTCTGCCCTCCACCATAATCAAAATCCCAAACAACATTGCCATCACTGGTGACTTCAAACATATGAGCATCATCACAATCAGTGATCAAGGTGTTTCCATTGGGAAGCCTAAATGCGCCTCCCTGCATTTGAGTATGGAAGTTATCTGTGTAAGACCAAACTGGTGATTCTGGTTCAAAAGGATTACCATCCATAATATCATACGTACCACTAAAATTAATAGGTGTTTCAATCTCAAGAACAGCCGAGTTATTCCCATTATCATTATTATTAAATAATATGAGATTTCCTGCACCTGGATATCCTTCAGGAATCCAGTTCACGCTATGCTGATCCCCGAGAAGATGATTAGAATTATTTCCTCTACCATAAGACTGTGGGTTTCCCCATCTATATAAATAATCTCCTCCCATTCCTGAATTTCCACCCGTGTGTCCTGAAGCCTCTTCAGTAGTTGTGCTATGATCGATAATATAAATTTCATCATGGTGCCTTGAAGAAAGTGCTATTTGATCAAGCTCTTCATTGTATGCAATGGCATTAAAATGCTTCCAATCAGCATTAGATCCTCCTGGACCTCCGTTACTTCCTACTGCTCCATAATTTACATCCTGAAGTTCCGGGTGATCTGATACTACTCCGTAATTTGGTAATTCTGGATTCACATCTTGAACCAAATGGTCCCATATGTGCCACTCCCAAACTATGTTAGCATCATTACTGCCTAATGGCTCAATTTCTAAAACTGCCTCAGCCCACATCTCATTTAATGAATTATCAATTGTTTGCCTCCCAACAGCGTAGGCATCATTTGCAGTTTTCCTTTCCCAAACGATAACTAAAATATTTCCGTTTGGAAGTGGTTCCACATCATGATGATGTTGGTATGTATTATTTGCAATTTCATAGCTCCATAGTAGTTCACCATCCCAAGAATATTTAGATATGCCGCCACCAACTCCTCCAGAATTCATCGTGACATTTTGTACTCTATATGGATACACAAGTGTACTATCTTGGAGCAAATAAGGCATGCTGGCAGCACCTCTATTATGACTCCAAACGTTAATTTCATTTAGATCATTATCAATTAAATAAGTATAAAAGGTCCCTCCACCTCCGCCCCCACCTTGAGCAGGTGAGAATATTGTCAAGCCATCAAAAGCTTGTCCAATTAATAAGCTAAGTATATAGAAAAGAAATTTGGTAAATTTTTTCATAATTTTTTTTAAAAATATAACCAACTACTTATAAAAGTATAAAAAATAACTTCACTGGGGATTGATTTCTGTCTGATTAACAACAAATAAATTTACAATAATTTTAATAATGACACTCAAAAGAATTTCAAGGTTATATATAATACTTGGGAAAAATTTCAACACATGGCTATCACCCATTTTTCCAGCTATTTTTATATTTTTTCTTCGATTGTTTGTTGGGATTGGACGATTTTTAGATCAAGTTTTTTATAGATCCTTAAAAGCACCCCTTACTGACCCAATAATTATCGTTGGGAACCCAAGGTCTGGCACCACTTTCCTCCATCGTTTTTTAATAAAACAAAGCATCGGAAATGGATCTCAATTATGGCAAATGATTTATCCTTCTATCCTCATCCAAAAACTGGTAAAACCTTTATTACCAATCCTTGAAAAAATTAGTCCTGCTCGACATCATTCAACGAAAGCTCATAAAACGAGCCTATCTTCCGTTGAAACAGACGACGTTTCTTTATTATTCAGATATTTAGATGGTTTCTTTTTTTATGGTTTTTTTCTTACGTTTGATGAAGAAAATCTTTTTCATTGGGTAGATCCAAAATTAAGAGATACATCCGTTCGAGACTTTACGTGGTTTGAGTCCATGTGGAAACGGAACTTAATCTCAAATCAAGGAGATAGATATATTGGGAAATTATTTAGTCTGAGTAGCAATCTCCCTCTTTTTCAAAAAAAATTTCCTGATGCAAAAATATTGTACATGGTTCGAGATCCATTAAGTGTTATACCTTCTGGTTTGAGTTTAGTGACGGGAGTATTACATAAAAGATTTAATTTTTGGTCTCTAAATGATGAAGTAAAGAATCGTTTTATCAAAAGACTCTATAGAGCACTGGTTGAACTTTTAATTAGATTTCACGAAGACTGGGAAAATGGAAAAATAAATAAGAAAAAAGTGTTTATTGTTCATTTTGATAGTATGATGAGTGAATTTGATATTCTTATGGATAGTATACTTGATTTTCTTAACGTAAATAAAGATGATGGATTAATCAAAGAAATCAAATTAACATCAGAAAAGCAAAGGCAATATAAAAGTGGGCACAAGTATGATCTTGAAAAATTTGGGTTGACCGAAGATGAAATCAGAACCGATTGTAAAAAAATATATGATACATTTCTTACGTAGAACATGAAATTATTTTTCCTACTGATTTTTATCCATAGTTTTTCCGTAGGCCTAGATCTTCGAGATATTAAAAATCTGAAAAACTGGAATTTATTGCAAGATAATTCCGTAAAAATAGAGTCACGTATTTATAAAGGCTTTCCTATTAGCAAAGCGGAAACAGTCCTTCAACATAACATAGAAGCAATAGCAGACATTATAAAAGACTTCGATAATTATCCAAAAATCTTTGAAAGAGTAACAAATACTCTTCGTCTAGGTGAAAATACAGTCCATATTATTTTAGATATGCCTTTCCCATTTGATGGTCGAGATTATATAGTCGAATATGAAATAATAGAAAATATTGATTCCTGGATGTTCTTGTTTTCTTCACAAAAAAATAAGAGTAATCCAAAAGTAGATGACCATGTTCGTCTTCCAAATGCCGCAGGTGTATGGATCTTAAATAAAACTTCGGATAATAGTACAAAAGTTACCTACGCATGGAATGGAGAGTTGTTAGGGAGTTTCCCTGATTTTGGTTTAGAAAAAGCTTGGATCACACAAGGATCAGAGGTTTTAGCTTGGCTAGATCAAGCACTCTCAATTAAACAAAAAATATGAAAATTTTTATACTAATCTTCTCTATATCGTCTGCCTTTAGTGACTTAATTACCCCTGAGGATGGTGCTACCCTTAATCATATTCATGTCTTGTTTGAATGGAAGCAAATTCCAGAAGCTATCAGCTATGACATTCAAATTTCTGAAAATGAAAATTTTTCTTTGATAGTTTATGAAACAACAGATTCAAGCCTTGCATACATAGATAGAAATAATCTAAACTGGCAAACAACCTACTACTGGCGAATACGAGCTAATTTTATTAATCAAAACTCTGATTGGTATACACCGTTTTCATTTACAACAACCCAAGCTCTTTCCTCATCATCTATTGACTATGTAGATGAATCACAATACCAAGATGGTATAACTGTTTTTGGAGCATTTTTCAATTATTTTTCTGCTGCTATTGATCACACAGGAAAAGAAATATGGAACTCTGGAGCAAATAACTTTGTCTACTATAGCTCCAATCCATTTGGTAATATTTTTGGGTGTAATCTTTTATCAGGTGCTGAAAATAATCTACCTGGAATGGAAATTTCTTTTCAAAACGAGGTAATCTGGGAAGAACCGAATGATGAATTCCTTCACCATGATATCATCAAACTTCCAAATGGTAATTATTTAGGAATTGTTGAAACGAATTCTTTAGGCCCCATACCAGTAGGAGGATGGACTGCCTCTTTTCAAAACTTAGGATTTCAAGCAGATGGTGTCTCGATTGAATTCCCGTGGGTAGGAGATAAACTAGTTGAGTGGGATAAGGACACAAAAGAAGTTATCTGGACTTGGAGTACTTTTGACCACTTTAGCATGCTAGACTATGATCAATTTGGAGGAACTTGGACAGAAGCTTACCTAAGTTTACACTACGACTGGACTCATGTAAATGCAGTAATATTTGATGAAAGTGAAAGCGCAATCTATATATCCACCCGACATCTTTCTCGCATAACAAAGATAGATTATCCGTCTGGCGAAATCGTTTGGAACCTTGGACATGAAATGCCCTCAGGTCAAGTAAATATGGGAACAGAAATCGGATTCAGTTTTCAACATAGTCTTCAAAAATTAGAAAATGGAAATATTCTAACATTCGATAATGGTAACCTTTCTCCTGAATTTCGTGGAACAGACCAGCCTATTTCAAGAGCAATTGAAATTGAGATAAATGATAACACCGCTAGTATTGCATGGTCTTATGATTTACCTCCTAATCTTTTTGGTTTCGCTTCTGGAAATGCACAAAAACTTGAGAATGGGAATGTATTAATAACTACAGTGGGAGGAGGCGGTCGAAGCCTTGAAATAAACTCTCAAGGTGAACTAATTTGGGAAGGTCTTTATAATCTTAGTTTACCTGACGGTGCTGTTTACAGAGCGCATAGGATACCAGGACTCTATCCAGCAGCATATAGTGTTCTGATAAATGATTTTATGGGAGATAATGATAATGGAGGCGTATTTTTTCCACCGGGATCATCAAGCATATCATTTTCTATCGTAAATGAAGGATCCTACCATCTCCCATTATTACTCCAAATTTCGGATGAGGAAGGTTGGTTTGGATCTCAAACTTTAGAAATAACATTAGAACCAAATTCAACTCAATCTATTTCTTTTAATGGTAATATTACTAACACCACCAACTTTAGCTCTATTCAACTATTTGTAGAGCCAATTTACCACCCAAACAAAACAAAAATCGTTTCTATCCTTGGTTATAATAATCCACTTAATGATGATAATTCCAAAAATATCGTTTCTGATAAATTTTCCCTTAGCACTCCCTTCCCAAATCCTTTTAACGCGAATGTATCTATCTCCTTTTTTCTTCCTCAATTTCAGCATGCCTTATTACAAATTTATAATACAAATGGTCAAATAATTGAAACCTTAGTGAACCAAAATTTACCAAGTGGGACATATCAAAATAATTGGAATGCTACTAGTCAATCTACGGGAGTTTATATCATTAAATTAACTACCTCGAATTTTATAGAAATGCAAAAAATACTTTACCTAAAGTGACATGTACAAAAATACTTTTTTAGTTATAACCTTATCAGTTACAAAATTTTTATATGCTCAGTGTGATAGCACTTTTACGTATTTTTCTAATCCGCCTAATAATGTTACTATTTTAGTAGGAGATTCCTGTCTTTCCAATAGTGATCTCGCAGTCCTAGACAGTATTATATCGCAAAATAACTTAGATTATAGCTCACCTTTGGAGGTTGGAACTCAGACATGGTTTAATGGAAGAATTCGATTTTTGGTCGGAGGTAATTACGGGAATAGTTCTGGAATTAACGATACTATCTATACACTTCCGGCAAACTTCGGAGACCTTACAGGGCTCGCCTCACTTTACTTAGAATGGCATAGAATATCCGAACTTCCTGAGTCTTTTAGTAATTTGACAGGACTAATGTCTTTATATATCAACAATAATATACTTACTTCAATTACAGATAGCATAGGAAGCCTTACAAACCTATATTTTCTAGACCTTGGATATAATGAACTTTCTGAAATCCCTGCATCTATATGTAATCTACAAAACCTAACCTACTTATGGCTCTTTAATAATAATCTCCAATCCCTTCCAGATTGCTTCTGCGAAATGGATTTAGATTGGATTAATGATGATAATGGAGGATATCCTTATTTTGCAATAGGAGCCAACCAGCTTTGTAATAATATAGCAAGTTGTATTGATAGCACAGAACATTTTACACTGAGTCTTGATCAATTTTATTATTCTTTTCCAGTCTTCTCCCCTCAAGACTGTGACACAACAACTGCGGCTCTCAAAGATCCTGTTTTCCCTTACCAATTCCAGGTTTCTTCCCCCTACCCTAATCCATTTAATCCAACAGTTCATATAGGGATATATGTGCCCCATGATCGAAGAATGGATATACGTATATTTGATATATTGGGAAATGAGATTGATATTATTTCCGAGCAATCAATCTATAAATCTGGTTCTCATAGAATACATTGGTCTTCAGAAGAACACTCGTCAGGTATATATTATATCAGATTTTCAGATGGTATGCACTCTCAAGTAAAAAAACTAATGATGCTAAAGTAATATTCATATGGTAAATCGAATCATAATTTCGGTAAGATTTTATTTTTTTATTCATATCTTTTTATGTTCAAAGATTTTATCTGAAAACTCTAAACCAATTTTTTCTGGATATCTAGACTTTACCTATATAGCAAGACAATCCGATCAATCTCTTATTAATATCCCATACAGAATGGGAATTCTTAATATGGAAAGAGAGAGTGAAAATCTTATTTTACATAGCACATTTGCCCTTGAATATCATGTAAGAGAAGATTCTTATTTTTTAAGTACTAGTAACCCTCAAGATTTTATCCTTGATATGCGTGAGTTATATTTAACCTATAGATCTGACTTTTATGAATTTCGTATTGGCAAGCAAATACACTCTTGGGGAAGCGTAGATGAAAATAGTCCCATTGACAATGCTAGTTCCTTAGACTATTATTACATGTTTTTTGGAGGGACAGATAGAAAAATGGCAACTCTATCTGGTTCACTGGATTATTATTTTGGTAATCTGAAAATAAATACGGTTTTTTCACCATTACACTCTACCAATCGAATCCCACTTGGTGATGATGATTTCCCTGTTGAGCTTCCTGTATATCCAGATGCTAAAGAAATTCTCCCTATTCCCAGCAAACCCTACGAAGCTGGAATACACGGAACCTATTCCTTAGGTTTTGGGGATATCTCTCTTTCTTATTTTTCTGGATATGATAGAACCTTTAATCTTTCGGGCGTAAATGTTTATGGCAGAGGTAGCGATATATCTTTTCCTTATGTCGATATTGTTTATGGGTATAGAAAAACGAATGTTCTGGGTCTCGGAGGTGTTCTACTTAGCGATTGGTTTACTCTCAGATTTGATGTTGGTTATTTTTCTACTGAAGACAAAAATAAAACAATCGACCGACCGAGTTCATTCAACGCTACATTTTATGATTCTCTCCATTTCTCATATCCTCTCCATGAAAAATCTGTCTACCAGCAGGCTACCCTACAAATAGAAACAGAGCTACCTTTTGATATTAATCTATCTGCTCAATATTTTAGCCATGACACCCTTAGCTATAGTTCGGACAGTCTACCTGTTGATCAGGAAATAAATATTCCTAATCTTCAGATAGACCCTGAAAATATGACTCCATCTAACTTTTTTACTCCAGGCATGGGAGTCCCAATAGCAATTCTAACCAAGAGTGCTATCTTTGTAATAATGGATAAAAAATTTTTCGATAACAGGCTAAAAGCCTCTCTAACTTCTATGTTAGATATAGCTGAATATCCCAGTATATCTGGAGTATCAGGTTCACTAACAGAATTGAAGCTTGAATATTCTATTATACAAAATTTAAATGGGCTCTTTGGTATTACGACAGTTAACGGTAACAATTCACATCCGGATAAAGAATTATATCCATTTAATAAAATGGAAGATTTTTCACATATTAGATTTGAATTAAAATATTTTTTCTAATAAAGGAAGAGATTGAAAATAAAGGTAACTGGAACAGGACTGTATCTTCCACCGGATATAGAAACATATAAAGAGATTGCACCATTAATTGGTAAATCTGAAAATTGGATATTGGAAAAATCTGGTGTGTCAGAGAGACGTGTTTCAAAAATCGATGTTGACCAGATGGGTGCAATTGCTGGAAAAGAAGCTCTAGGTGATTTAGGAGAGCCTGATCTCATTATTAACGCATCTGGTGTTCCAAAACAAA
>CACKSF010000041.1 GCA_902602795.1 uncultured Fidelibacterota bacterium | reverse complement strand
CCTAACACCCTTTCCCTTATAAGGTTCAGGTGGCCTAAAAGAGCGTATTTTAGCTGCGACAATACCAACTAATTGCTTATCAATGCCTTCAACCTTTATCAAAGTTCTCTCTGCACTAACTCTAATTAAAGGCGGAACGTCAAAAAATATATCATGAGAAAATCCTAATTGAAGTTTGAGGAGATTTCCTTGAACACTTGCCTGATAACCAACTCCGATTAAAACAAGTTCTTTAGAAAATCCTTCAGATACACCAATTACCATGTTTTGAATTAATTGCCTAGTGGTTCCATGAAGAGCTTTTTGTGAACTTTCATCTGTTGAACGATCAACAACTAATTTTCCATTAGATATATCAATAGACATAGTTTTATCGTAAGATAGATCCAATGAACCTTTTTGTCCAACTACTGTTATAATGTGGTCTTTTAAATCTATACTAACTCCATCTGGGATTTCGATCGGATTTTTTCCTATTCTAGACATATTATTTAATACACCTCACAGATAATTTCACCACCTACTCCATATTTTTTAGCTGCCTTGTTAGACAGTACTCCTTTGGATGTAGAAAGGATTGAAATACCTAAACCATCCAAGACTCGGGGAGCTTCACCTACTCCAACATAAACTCTAAGACCAGGACGACTGACTCTTTTTATACTTTCTATAACTGAGTTACCTTTAAAATCATATTTTAAAAACACCCTTACTTTTTCTTTTTCACCTTCAGTTATAAAGAAAAAATCTTTAATAAAATTCTCTTCTTTTAAAACTAAAACTATACGTTTTTTAAAATTACTACTAGGAACATCCACCCAACGTTTTTTCGCAGAAAGACCATTTCGAATTTGAGTGAGTAAATCTGCTATAGGATCGGTCATTGACATATACTTTTCTCCTACCAACTTGCTTTTGTTACACCAGGAATTTCACCCTTTAAAGCCATTTCCCTAAAAGATATTCTTGATAGATTAAATCTCCTTATAACGCCTCTAGGCCGACCTGTTTTGAAGCATCTATTTCTAACACGGATATGGCTAGAAGATTTCGGTAATTTATCTAATCTTGCCACAGCAACTTGCTTTTCTTCAGGTGAAGATTCTTGGCTACGTATAACATTTTTTAACTTAGCTCTTTGCGAAGCATATTTTTGAACTTTGTCAATCAACTTTTGTTCACGGACTATTTTAGATTTTTTTGCCATTAGGCTACCTCTTCTAATTTATTTTTTACGGGTTTTTCCCTTAAGGGTAATCCAAAAGATTTAAGCAATTCATATGCTTCTTGATCTGTTTTTGAGGTAGTTACTATTGTGATATTTAATCCTCTTACAGCTTGTATTTTATCGTAATTAATTTCAGTAAAAATAATTTGTTCTTTTACGCCAAAGTTATAATTCCCCTTTCTATCAAATGATTTGTAAGAAAGACCCCTAAAATCTCGCGTTCTGGGAAGAGCAATTGATATCAACCTTTCTAAAAACTCATACATCTTATTAGACCTAAGTGTAACCTTACAGCCAACAGGCCATCCTTTCCTTATTTTAAAGTTTGAGATATCTTTTTTAGCTTTTGTTATTATTGGTTTTTGCCCAGTTATCAGGCTTAGCTCTTGAATAGCGCTTTCCAATCCTTTGGAATTATTCTTAGCATCTCCTAAACCTATATTAAGTGATATACTTAGAAGCTTGGGAACTTCCATAACATTAGAATAATTAAAAAAACTTTTTAATTTTTGAACGATTTCTTCATCATAAGTTTTTTTTAATGAAGGTACGTACTCCTTTGAAGCAATAGTTTTTATTTTATTTTCTTTCTTATCTTTAGCCATAATAGGAACCTAAAGTTCTTCCTTAGTTTTTACAGAAATACGGACTTTTCTTCCGTCTTCCAATTTTTTGTAACCAATCCTTGTAGCCTGATCGTTATGCAAAACCATGAGATTAGATAAATGCAGAGGAGCTTCACGGTCAACATAGCCCCCTGAAGGATTATCTTGAGTTGGTCGAACCGAGCGTTTTCTAAAATTAACACCTTCAACAATAGCTTTCATTTTTTTTGGAAAAACATTAAGAATTTTACCAGATTGACCCTTGTGATTTCCACTGATTACCTTTACGACCATACCTTTTTTAATATGCATCTTAAAGGACCTCTGGAGCCATTGAAACAATACGCATAAAACCACTTTCTCTAAGTTCTCTGGCCACAGGACCAAAAATACGAGTACCTCTTGGCTCTCCTGCACTATTTAAAAGTACTGCAGCATTTTCATCAAACCTGATAAGACTACCATCTTTACGATTCAATTCTTTTCTGGTCCGTACTATAACAGCTCGATGGACCTCACCTTTTTTAACCATACCTCCGGGAATAGCTTTTTTAACAGTAATAACTACTTGATCTCCAATGCTTGCATACTTCCTTTTGGATCCTCCTAAAACCTTAAAGCATAAAATTTCTTTTGCTCCTGTATTATCTGCAACTTTTAGCCTTGTTTCCTGTTGTATCATCTAATTAACCTATATTAACCGATTCTTTTAAAACTTTACTCACTAGCCATCTCTTCATTTTGCTGATTGGCCTAATTGATGTAATTTTTACAATATCTCCCTCAGTAGCAGAAACAGCACCTAGGTGCGCATGATAGTTTTTGTACTTCTTTATTCTTTTTCGATAAATAGGATGGGGAATTTCCCTAGTAACACGAACGTTTACCGTCTTTTCCATTTTAGCACTAATAACCGTACCTATTAAAGTTTGTTTTTTTCTGGATTTAGACATTTTTAAGCACCTTCGTTTTTTCTAATTCCAATTTCATATTCTTTTAATGCAGTTTTAATTTGAGCAATTTCTTTCCTAGATTTTGAAATCACTGTAAAATCTTCTAATTGCTGCATAGCTAATTGAAATCTATAGTTTTGTAAACTTTCCATGCATTCATTAAGTTTTTCATTTAATTCAGCTAGATTTAATTCTCTTAATTCACTTTTTTTCATTAAAAAGCTCTTCGTTCTACCAGTTTTGTTTTTATTGGTAGCTTGTGTCCAGCATCCCTAAATGCTTGAACTGCTTCTTCTTTAGTAACTCCATCGATCTCAAAAAGAATTCTACCAGGCTTAACTAATGCTACCCAATGATCTAAGGAACCTTTTCCTTTCCCCATTCTTGTCTCTGCAGGGCGAGCTGTAACAGGTTTATCGGGGAAAATCCTTATCCACATTTTCCCTATTTTTCTAACTACGCGAGATATTACAATTCTGGAAGATTCTATTTGCCGAGCAGTAACCCATCCAGGCTCAAGTGCTTTTAGACCATAACTTCCGAAATTTACAAAATTACCCCTCATTGACATTCCACGCCGATTGCCTCTATGAACTCTTCTAAACTTAACTTTTCTGGGTTCTAACATATTTACTCTACAACTTTATCGACTAAACTGACCACTGCAAATCCATACTTTAATACCAATTATACCATACTGTGTTTGAGCTTCAGTTAAGGCATAATCAATATCAGCCCTGAGAGTATGCAAAGGTACACTTCCATCAGAAAATTTTTCACTTCGGGCAATCTCTACACCGCCCAACCTTCCTGCAACATTAATTCTAATCCCTTCAGCGCCCATCCTCATAGTTGATTGGATAGTTTTATTTACAACTCTTCTGTAGGAAATTTTCTTTTTTAATTGATGCGCTATGTTTGCACCTACAAGAGCAGCATTAAGCTCAGGTCTTTTTATTTCAGAGATATTAATCTGAGCATCCTTTTTTCCGGTTAATTGCCTGAGCTCTTTTTTAAGCTGATTTACTTCTTCTCCGCCTCTTCCTATAACAATACCTGGTCTTGCGGTAAAAATAGTAACCGTTACCTTCTTCGAGGACCTTGCTATTTCTACTTTAGAAATTCCAGCGTTTGACAATCGATGAGATATATACTTTCTTATTTTCATATCTTCTTCTAAATCGATTGAAAAATTGTTTTTTGTTGCAAACCAATTAGAATTCCACTTTTTATTAACAATAAGACGATAACCTACCGGGTGTGTTTTCTGGCCCAAACTAAATCCTTTTCTTTTTGCTTTTGATAACAACTGTTAAATGGCTTGTAGGCCTTCTCAACCTAGAAGCTCGGCCCATTGATGCAGCCCTAAACCTTTTCATTACCGGGCCACCATCAACATATGCTGCTTTTAATTTTAAAGAATCCTGATCAACATCTGCGGTTTCGTTTTCATTAAGAAGATTGGAAACAGCAGACCGAATTGTTTTTTCAATAACTGTTGCTGCTTTCTCGGGAGAAAAACGCAAATAATTTAATGCTTCATCAACACTCATCCCCCTAACGCTGTCCAAGGTTTTTCTAACTTTAAAAGGCGATTGGTGTATATATCTAGCGATAGCTTTTGATTCCATTTTACTTTTTCCTATCACCAGAGTGCATTCTAAAAGTTCGAGTTGGAGAAAACTCGCCTAATTTGTGACCAACCATATTTTCATAGACAAACACAGGAATAAATTTATTTCCATTGTGTACAGCTAAAGTATGCCCGACAAGATCAGGAGTAATCATTGATCTACGAGACCATGTCTTTATTACTTTTTTCTTTCCATCTTTATTCATTGCCTGAATTTTCTTTAAAAGCTTATCATCGATAAAAGGACCTTTTTTTAATGACCTAGACATTCTGCTATTTTCTCCGTTTTACAATCATTGAATTAGATTTTTTATTCTTATTACGAGTTTTATAACCTTTAGTAGGCTTACCCCACGGAGTTGATGGATGTCGACCACCAGATGATTTACCTTCACCTCCACCCATAGGGTGATCAACGGGATTCATAGCAACTCCTCTAACTTTAGGCCTTCTACCTAACCAACGAGTCCTACCAGCTTTTCCTGATACTATCTGCTCATGAGTTCTATTTCCAACTTGACCTATGGTTGCTCTGCATTCATCCAAAACCATCCTAACCTCACCAGAGGGTAGCTTAAGAGTGCACAAATTGTTATCATGAGCCATGACCTGCGCATAAGAGCCAGCTGACCTTACCATTTGACCACCTTTACCAGGAGAAAGCTCAATATTATGAACATTAATTCCAGCAGGTATATTTTTTAAAGGAAGGGAATTTGCAGTTTTCAGTGGTACTTTTTCTCCTGAGATAACTTCATCGCCTACTTTTAATTTTTCCGGACTTATAATATAGCGTTTATCTCCATCAACATAATGAATTAATGAAATATATGCAGAGCGATTAGGGTCGTATTCGATAGTAGCGACTTTGCCAGGAATTTCTAATTTATTTCTTTTAAAATCAATAATACGATATCGTCGCTTGTGACCGCCGCCCCTGCGCCTAACTGTAATTCTACCAGTATTATTTCTACCTCCGCTCTTTCTTAAAGCCCTAGTAAGTCTTTTTTCAGGAGTACTAGTTGTTAACTCTAGAAAATCAGATCTAGTTGCAAACCTGGATCCTGGAGTAGTAGGTTTAAGTTTTTTGACGCCCATAACTAAACCGAAACTTCCCCACCAACAAGATCAATTCTATCTTCTTCATTAAGGGTCACAATTGCTTTCTTGAATGAAGAGCGATAACCAGAAGTACGAATAGTTTTACCGCCGCTTTTAATCGTCATCTGCTTTTGCTTTCCAGCCTGATTCATTGTTGACACTTTAATAACCCTAACATCAAATTTTAACTCGACTGCTTTTTTGATGATATTTTTATTGCACTTTTTTGGCACCAGAAAAGCGTATTTGTTTTCTCTTTCTTGGAGAATGGCCATCTTCTCTGTCAGAATAGGCTTTATCAAAGTTTTAAAATACATATTCATCTATTTAACATTTGAATTAAATTATTACAACCTACTTCATCCATAAAAATACAATGACAATCTAGCATTTCATAGATACTTACTGAATTAACACTAACAACATAAATACCAGATAAATTATTAACAGATCTATATAAATTTTTATTCACAGAAGAAACCAGTAAAGTAATTTTTTTATCTTTTAAACCTAAAGAGACAAGAATTTTATTAAAAGAAGATGTTTTACTCGATTCAAGGGAAAAACTATCAAAGACTATAACTTCATTTTTTTTAATTTTATCCAGGAAAATCGACTTTCGGGCCAACAAACTCATTTTTTTTGAAACTTTATGTTTGTATTTATGCGGACTAGGTCCAAATACGACACCTCCACCTTTCCATAATGGAGAACGAATTGTACCAGCTCTAGCCGCACCTCTTCCCTTTTGCTTCCAAGGCTTTTTACCACCTCCACTAACTGATGATCTATTTTTAGACGAATGAGTACCCTGCCTGAGATTCACCATTTCAGCTAGCACAGCTTGGCGAACAACACTGCTACTAGTCTTGGATTCCAGAAATGATTTAGGCACTAGAACTTCACCTACATCTTTTCCACTAATGTTTTTCAATGTTAAATTCATTTCTCTACAGTGACAATAGATCCCTTTGGACCTGGGATACTTCCCTTCAAAATTAAATGATTATTATCCTTATCGACATCTACTACTTGCAAATTTTCAATCGTTACTTTAGCGTTCCCATGACGACCAGCCATTCTCATTCCAGGAAAAACTCTAGAAGGATCCGACGCCTGTCCAATTGAGCCAGGTGCTCTCTCTGTATGACCTGTTCCATGAGTCTTTTTTTGCCTTGAAAAATTATGCCTTTTTATAACACCTGCAAAACCTCTTCCTTTAGAGGAGCCCGAGACTCTAACAAGATCGCCCTGAGTAAATAACCCTACATGAAAAATAGAACCTAAGACATAATCAAACCCAGGCACGATATCAAATTCTGCTAAAAACTTAGAGGGTTTTGCTGATGCTTTTTTAAAATGACCTTTTAACGGGTTTGTCAAGTGCTTATCTTTTTTTAGATCGTAACCAAGTTGCACGGCTTCATAACCGTCATTTTCAAAAGTTTTTACCTGAGTTACAACGCAAGGACCAACACTTAAAATAGTAACCGGAACAACCTCCCCTTCGCTATTGAAAACTCGACTCATTCCCATTTTTTTTCCTAACAGACCTCTCATGTACTAAACCTTTATCTCTATATCAACACCAGCTGGAAGATCTAATTTCATTAAAGATTCAACAGTTTTGGGGGTAGAATTAAGAATATCAACCAACCTTTTATGAATTTTAGTTTGAAATTGTTCTCGTGATTTTTTATTAACATGAGGAGACCTCAATATAGTATAAATGGATCTCTTGGATGGCAAAGGAATTGGCCCAGAAATAATAGCACCAGTAGACTTGGCGGTTTTGACGATCTTCTCCGTAGACTTATCTAGTAAGATATGATCATAACCACGAAGACTTATACGTATTGTCTGATTTGCCATAATTATCTATTCCACAATTTCAGTTACAACGCCTGCACCAACAGTATGACCACCTTCTCGGATCGCAAATCGTAATTCTTTATCCATTGCGATTGGAGTAATTAACTCCACATTAAATTGTACATTGTCGCCTGGCATCACCATTTCTGTTCCTTCTGCCAGCGTTACTACACCAGTTACGTCTGTTGTTCTAAAATAAAACTGAGGCCTATAACCATTAAAAAATGGAGTATGCCTTCCACCTTCTTCTTTTTTTAAAATATAAACACTTGCTTTAAATTTTGTATGAGGTGTTATAGAACCCGGCGCAGCTAAAACCATTCCGCGACCCAAATCCTCTTTATCTACACCCCTTAATAAAAGACCTGCATTATCACCAGCCTGACCTTCATCCAAAAGCTTTCTAAACATTTCAACACCAGTAACTGTTGTTTTAGCATCAGCACCCATACCCAATATTGATATCTCATCTCCAACCTTAACAATTCCTCGCTCAATTCGTCCTGTGCCAACAGTACCTCTGCCTGTAATTGAGAAAACATCTTCCACAGGCATTAAAAATGGCTTATCTACATCTCTTTTCGGCTCCGGGATAAAACTATCACAAGCATTCATCAATTCAACAATGCATTTATTGGCAGAATCATCACTAGGAGAGTTTAAAGCACCAAGAGCAGACCCCTTGACAATAGGGGTATCATCACCAGGAAATTCATATTCATTCAACAGGTCCCTAAGCTCCATTTCAACCAACTCCAACAACTCCTCATCGTCAACTTGATCAACTTTGTTCATAAAAACTACAATAGAAGGAACATTTACCTGCTTTGCGAGAAGAACATGTTCACGAGTTTGAGGCATTGGCCCATCAGCAGCAGACACAACAAGAACTGCCCCGTCCATCTGAGCAGCACCAGTAATCATATTTTTAATGTAGTCAGCGTGACCTGGACAATCAACATGAGCATAGTGCCTAGCTTCAGTTTCATATTCAACATGAGCAGTTTGTATAGTGATGCCCCGCTCTCTTTCTTCAGGAGCGTTATCAATATTATCAAAAGCCATCGCCTCAGCGAAACCACGAGAACTTTGAACCATTGTAATAGCTGCTGTTAAAGTCGTTTTCCCATGATCAACGTGACCAATCGTTCCAATATTGACATGGGGCTTATTTCTTTCAAATTTTTCTTTAGCCATTATTAATCTCCAAATTTTTTATGACACTTTTCCATGAACTTTTTCAAGAATTTCTGATTCAACACTAGAAGGAACTTGCTGATATTTAGCAAAATCCATATGAAAAACAGCCCGACCCTGCGTCAGAGATCTTAGATCCGTTACATAACCAAACATATTACTTAAAGGTACCAAAGAGTTTACAACCTGAGCTTCTTTTCTTTGCTCCATCCCTTCAATCTTACCTCTTCTAGAGTTAAGATCACCCATAACATCTCCTAAATATTCATCAGGAACAATTACCTCAACCCGCATTATTGGTTCCATAAGTTTTGGTGATGCTTTTTTACAAGCATCCTGAATTGCCATAGAACCAGCAATCTTAAATGCCATTTCAGATGAATCTACATCATGATAGGATCCAAAAATTAACTCAACCCGGACATCTTCGATAGGATAACCTGCGATAATTCCATTTTTTAAGGCTTCTTGAATACCCTTATCTACAGAGGGAATATATTCTCTAGGTATAACACCACCCACAATCTTATTTTCAAAATGATAACCTTTTCCTGACTCATTGGGTGCAACATTCAAAACTACATGCCCAAATTGTCCTCTACCACCAGATTGCCTGACAAATTTAGTTTCTACATCCGAAACACTTTGCGTTATAGCTTCACGATAAGCAACCATTGGTTTACCAATATTAGCTTTGACCTTAAATTCACGCAAAAGGCGATCAATTAAAATTTCTAAATGCAGCTCACCCATACCAGATATAATTGTTTGACCTGTCTCTTCATCACTAGAAACTTTAAAGGTTGGATCTTCTTCGCCTAGCTTTTGCAATGATTTAGACAGAGTATCCTGATCACCTTTACTAACAGGCTCAACAGAAACAGAAACAACCGGCTCAGGAAAATCCATTGACTCCAAGATTATCTGATTTTTTTCGTCACAAAGAGTATTGCCAGTCTTAACGTGCTTTAGACCAACGGCAGCAACGATTTCCCCCGCACAAACAGACTCTCTCTCTTCTCTTTTATTTGAATGCATTAAAAGGATGCGGCTAATTCGCTCCCTTTTTCCTGACCCAGGATTATACACGTATGATCCTGCATTTAGACTACCAGAATAAACTCTCATATAAGTCAACTTACCCACATAGGGATCAGTCATAATTTTAAAAGCAAGAGCACTGAAAGGCTCTTCTAATTCGGGATTCCTATTTATTTCAACATCATTATCTTTTGGATCCGAACCAGTTATGGACCCAATATCAATAGGAGACGGCAACAGGTTAACCACTGAATCTAAAAGACGTTGTACACCTTTATTTTTGAAAGCAGATCCACATAGAGTCGGGACAAAAGTATTATCAATACAACCTTTTCTAATTGCAACCCTAAGCTCTTGAACGGAAATTTCTTGGTCTTCGAGATACTTATCCATTAATGTATCATCATATGAAGCTGTTTCTTCAATTAGATGATGGCGCCATTTTTCAGCCTCTTCAATCATGTCACTGGGAATTTCACTGTAATCAAATCGAGTTCCCATGGTGCCCTCGTTGTAAAGAATAGATTTCATTTCTAACAAATCAATAATGCCTGTAAACATCTCACCACTACCAATTGGAATAACAAGAGGAAGCGGATTTGCACCAAGTCGTTTTTTAATCATATCAACAACGTTAAAAAAATCCGATCCAACACGATCCATTTTATTAACAAATGCTATTCTAGGGACGTTATATTTATCTGCTTGCCTCCACACTGTTTCACTTTGAGGCTCCACACCACCTACAGCACAAAAAACTCCAACGGCACCATCTAAAACTCTAAGAGACCTTTCAACTTCTACAGTAAAGTCAACATGACCAGGAGTATCAATAATATTTACACGATGATCATTCCAAGTGCAAGTTGTGGCAGCAGAAGTAATTGTAATTCCCCTTTCTTGTTCTTGCTCCATCCAATCCATAGTAGCAGCTCCATCATGAACTTCACCAATGCGATGAGTTCTACCTGTATAAAAAAGTATTCTTTCAGTTAGAGTCGTCTTCCCTGCATCAATGTGAGCCATTATGCCAATATTTCTAACTTCACTAAGCTTAACTGATTTCAAAACAAACCTATTTTATTAAATAATTACCTAAAGTGAGCAAAAGCCTTATTTGCTTCAGCCATCCTGTGAGTATCATCTTTCTTTTTAATGGCACCGCCATCACCATTTGCAGCAGCTATAAGCTCAATAGCTAATTTTTCGGCCATTGGTCTACCGGATCGATTTGCAGCAGCAGATATAATCCATTGTGAAGCTAGGTAAAACCTTCTCCCCTTGGGCACCTCTATTGGAACTTGATAGGTAGCTCCACCAACTCTTCTTGACTTAACTTCAACAGATGGAGATGCATTATCAATCGCTTTCTCAAAAATTTTGAGACCTTCAGTTTTTGTTTTATTCTTTACCTGACCCATGGCACCGTAAAATATTTTTTCTGCTACACCCTTTTTTCCGTCACTCATAATGTAATTAACAAATTTAGCTACTAATAAGTTAGAGTACACAGGATCAGGCAATATTTCTCTTTTTTCTGGACGTCTTCTCCTCATTATATACTACTTTTTAGCTCCGTATCTAGAACGACTAGTCTTTCTATCAGAAACACCCGACGTATCAAGAGTCCCCCTAACAACATGGTAACGAACACCTGGTAAATCCTTTACACGTCCACCCTCAATAAGAACTATACTATGCTCTTGCAAATTGTGACCTTCACCTGGTATGTAGGCAGCCACTTCCATTCCATTAGTCAATCGAACTCTTGCCACTTTCCGTAGTGCAGAATTTGGCTTCTTAGGAGTAGTTGTATAGACACGTGTACAGACTCCACGTTTTTGCGGATTGTTCATCAGAGCAGGCGTATTTGTTTTTTTAACAATTCGCTTGCGGCCTTTCCTTACTAATTGATTTATTGTCGGCATTCCATTTCCTCTAAAGCCAAGAAAATTACAACATATTTTTTAAAAAAAACATATTATATTTCGAATCTTGGAAATAATTAAGCGACCGTTTCATTGCCATCAATTGAAGAACCTTCTTCGCTTTGTAAACCCACAAGCATGTCAGCAAACTTCGGAGTACCCGTACCGGCTGGAATCAACCTACCAACAGCAACATTTTCTTTTAATCCTAACAACTCATCTCTTTTACCTGCGGTAGATGCATCAGTTAAAACACGGGTAGTTTCTTGAAAAGAGGCTGCAGAAATAAAACTTTCAGTATTAAGAGAGGCCCTAGTAATACCCATAAGAATAGGCTCGAATGTTGCAGGCTTTGTTTTTCTATAAGTAGAAACTTTTTTCCCATCGGCTTTTAGTTCTTTATTTATTTCTAGAAACTCATTTCTATCAATCATGCTTCCTTCTTCTAAATTTGAATCGGCGGGATCATTAACAATAATCATTTTAGAAATTCGCTCATTTTCACTAAAAAATTCACGTTTAGCAATCCTGTCTTCTTCAAGAAAGCGAGTGTCCCCTGGATTAACCACACTTACCTTTTGCATCATTTGATTTACAATTACTTCTATATGCTTATCATTAATTTTAACACCTTGCAATCTATAAACTTCCTGTATTTCATTTACAAGATAATCCCTTACCGCTACAGGTCCTAAAACATGTAAAATATCTGTAGGGGATATAGCGCCTTCACAAAGATTCGTACCAGCTGTAATGTGATCACCTTCATGAACGATAACATGCTTACCATACGGAACAGAATAAGTCCTTTCCTCGCCGTCAACACCCGTAATATGAATCTTTCTTACCCCACGTTTAGTCTCACCAAATCTTACAGATCCACTAATCTCTGACATGACAGCGGGATTAGTAGGTTTTCTTGCTTCAAATAATTCTGCTACCCTGGGAAGCCCTCCTGTAATATCTCTTGTTTTACCAATATCTTTAGGGATCTTAACTAAGGTTTGACCTCTAAGCACTTTCTGTCTATCTTTAACAACTAAAGTTGCCTTAACTGGCAAAATTGTTCCACCGGATAAAATTTTTCCATTAGAATCAATAATTTCGATATGAGGACTTAACTTCCTATCTCTTGCTTCAACGACCACCATCTGCTTTTTTCCACCTTCAACGGCTTCTACTGCATATGTTTCTCCTTCAATAAAATCATTGAGAGACACAGATCCAGTTTCGCGAGCTAGAATTATATCGGTATACGGATCCCATTTTATTAAAACTGTCTTAGCATTAACCTTCTCACCCTGCTTAACAAAAACTGTTGATCCATATGGAACGTTGAATGAACTATTCTCTGTTCCATCCTGATTTAAAATCATAAGCTTTGAATGACGTACCATACACCTAGTAACCTTGGTGCCTGACTCATCAACAGTATCAGCAAAATCATAATTTTCAGAAAAAGAAACAGTTCCAGATCGCTTAGTTACCATTTCTGACTGCTCAATAATCCTAGTAGCTGTTCCGCCA
>CACKSF010000040.1 GCA_902602795.1 uncultured Fidelibacterota bacterium | reverse complement strand
GTACCATGGATGTGAAAAAACAGATATAGGATTATTTTGATTGCATGATTTATATAACCATTCCATCATTGTACCTGCAACGGGCGCTATTGCTTTAAAAACATCTGAAGCTTTACACCCTACTAGATAATTCATATCTCCTCCATTTGACATTCCGGTACAAAATGTTCTTTCATAATCTAAATTATATTTCTCTTGTAAATAAATTGCTAGAGATTTAAGGAATGATATATCATCTACAGTTTCATTTTCATGTATTTCATAACCTACGTTCCAGAAATAAGAACCTTTCTCTGTATAGATTGTGTTTTTGGTGGTAGATGAACCTTGGGGATAGCAAACTACAAAACCATATTTATCGGCAACTTTGTTCATTCCTGAATATTTTCGAATTCTAGTACTAGTTTCTTCCAAACCATGTAGTACAAACACTAATGGAGCGTTTGGCTGAATATTTTTTGGGATATGAATTAAATACTGTCTCATGTTGCCATTAAAATCATATTCAATTATATCATCTGATTGATAATTATGATAAAAATTTGGATAAAAATAAGATTCTATGTTTTGCCATGATATTGCTAGAGTAGCTAAAAGAGATATAAATATTAATTTTTTCAAGTTTTTTTAATAATTTTCTAATTTTAATTCAACAATTCTTCGACCAACAAAAAATTCTACTAATGTTGGGCGCATTTAGCTTGGACTAATTCTACTATTCCAGTATTTAATATTTAAACACCTCAAAAAGCATAGTGAGGAAAGGATTTAGCCATGTTTTTAGATCCGTTAAAAATCATGTTCTGGAGTTCACTTGGTTTTACCCTTTTTAAAAAAATTTCTCATCATTAATTACCTTGAGCGATCCACTTGTTGATGATATCTCTTGACAGTTTTGGAAATTCGTGCCCTATATTCAATTCTCTCAATTGTATTTTTGCTCCCAATCTAAGAAAAGTATTCGCTATATGCCTTGAATTAATCGGATCTAATATTTTATCATTTTTACCATTTATTACTAATCCCTTCAATTTTTTATACTCAAATTTATTTTTTTTTATTTGATAGACATTAGGTAGTTTGGTATTATGGACAATAAAACCATCCACTACATTCGGATGTTCCAAAGCTATTTTACATGCCATAGTTCCACCTTGGCTAAATCCCCCAATAAAAATTTTTCCAGGACTGATTTTTTCTTTTTTAATAATTTTATCCATACTAAATAATATTTTTTCTAAACTTTCTTTTAAATGGTCTTTATTAAAAACAGTATCAGTATTAGAAACTTCAAAATCGAACCAACTAAAAGTACCTGAAGCCAATGAAACTTCATAGGGCGCTTGAAGTATTACAGTTATATAATTATCACTAAACTGATCTATTACATGATTTTTATAGTACGATAAGTTTTCAGTATATCCATGCATGAAATACAATATATCTTGTTTCTCTGCATAATTAGTTGGTCTCTTTATAATATAATTTAGTGGTATGTCCCATTGATCTTCTGAATCTAAAACTTCCTTTTCCCAATCAAAAAGTTCTCCTCTATTAGAGCCGTCCTCGTTCCATCTATTAATATAAATATTATTACCTAATACAGTTTTACTTTCCCATCTTTTTTCACCATTGCTAAACCATTCAATTGATATAGTAGTATCACCAATCACTTCAGTACTTTCCAAAAGAGAGCCATCCATATTTAAAAATGAACTCTGAATAGGAATACCGTCTTCAAATGTTGCTTCTACTTGAACTTCGCCTGTTGGCCAATATTTGATACCCTTACCACTAAATGGAGTATCCGATTTATTATAATAAACTAATCCTCCTCTTTCAGCAAGTTTTGAAGAATCCACAGGCTTGGAGCCGCTACAAGCAAAGACTACTAAAAATGTAATTAAAAACAACTTTTTCATGATAACCTAATTATTAAAATCTATTACCCGCTAAAAAAATTCCCAATTTCCTCATTTGTATTTATATCTCTATTCTCTCAAGGCCTCCAATATCTTGTTGGCCATTCATGGTATCTATAAATAATTTTTTTAGCTGCACAAATCCAGTATTTTTAATTAAAATTATTAATATTTAACTAAAGTAAATTCTATACATCTATCATCTTCGAGCCAGTATAATAGCATATTAGCATTTGACAGTTTAACTTGCCAAACCTCATCTCCATTTTCAGTTAAGCTATATGAGTCATCCAAATTTTTTGAAAATATAAGATCATATGGTATATCATCATCATATGATAGCCATTGCGCCGTACTATCCTCTGAGACCGTAAGAGTAAAACGAGGATCCACAGTTTCAGCTAAAATCCATAAATCTGCAAAGGTTCCACCAACGCAATTTCCTGAACAGGTAAAATCTTCGTATATGCACCAATCTGAAGATGTCCATACACCAATTATAGAACTGTTGTTTTCAGTTATGTTATCACTATTACTATCTAGAAACGAATCAGCGCAACGAGTGCAAAGAAAGCACAATATAATAGTTGGTAAATATTTTTTAAACACTATTGTTCTTTCAAGTATGTTAATTTCGACACGTGTTCTGAATACCAAGTGTTTCCTTCGGTAATGCAATCTGTAGAATCCATACTAACATAATCCACACTAAATATTCCTTCCTCAACACACTTACTTTCTTCCCAGTAAGTTAAAACTAAGGTTTTGTCAGTACTATTTAGGTCATAAAGTCCATCCATAAGTGTATATCCAGGATTAACCCAACTATTAATGCCTAAAGCATCGTACATGATATGTTGTGGCCTATAAACACGAAATCCTCCACCTCTTCCCTCTAAAAAGGAAGTAAACAATATATTCAAACCAAATGCCTGCCCAATCGAATCAGAGTTAACAATTATGGTGTCTCCTTGGAGTTCACTCCTTGTACCAATATCTGAGTTACCCCACCAATTAACATATGAATATGTAATTGGCAAAAACTCATTTGGGTTACAATCTTGGAAAATATTATGATTTTGAAAGATGCAATAATCCGAAAAAATCCAAGATCCTGCTAATGTAACATCTTGGTTTTCGTCTGCTAAGCTTTCAGAATCACTATAAGTAATGTCAGCGCAACTAAATAATAAAACAGATACAATTAAAATAAGATAATTAAACATAAATGAAAAGTAATAAAGCATAGCTAAATATTCAATATTATTTATTACATTACTTCTAATGCTCGTAGCTTGAAAAAATTATATAAAGTTTGGAGGGTCAGGGTGTCCACGAATATCATAGATTCTTGTAGAATATTTAACAATTAAAAATGCCGTTATGGGGAGTTTATTGAATAGAAACCTCATAATTAAGGTGCGGAGGGGGAGGGATTCGAACCCCCATTTGCCTCCTCGATAAAAATAGTTTTGTGTATCATTTGTGTATCAACTTTCAGAAAACAAAAGAGTCCCGATTTCTCAGGACTCTTAACAACAAAACGAATGTTTGGTACATTCAAACCTTACAAGAGATTATCTTGTTTTCTGATTGGTTAAATTTAACTCTAATATGCCTTAAGTAGCAATGGCTCTTTTATACCATCCATAATAAAAGGACTCTAACCTAGGGTTTCGTCTAATTAGGTTTATGTAATACCTAACCCGGTAGGCTCTTAGTCTGTCAGGTTCAGGTTTAAATTTGTTTGTATACTTAATAGTATTTTTTCCAATCCTACCATCAACCTTTAGCTTACCGCCTTTCCTGTTAACCGTGGTTTGCAAAACCTTAATCATGCCCATCCCCCTCGTAAATAATGGATTTATGCCCCTATATGTACGGGGGCATTTGTGTATTATTTGTGTATCTTTTGTGTATTACTATATATATTTATAATAGACTATAGAAATAAAAAGATCCCCGGTTTACGAGGATCTTAGGGGATAACGGTTGCGGAGGGGGAGGGATTCGAACCCCCGAAGGGCGTAAACCCTTGCTGGTTTTCAAGACCAGTGCATTCAGCCAGACTCTGCCACCCCTCCGATTATAAATTTTAAAAAGAAAACGACATTTTAAAGTTTTCAATATAATATCTATAAATGATACAAAATTTATACAATATTAAAGGTCTTATCTAAAGATATTACAAAATGGATTTCAAAAAAAAACACTACAAATTAAAGTGTTTCCATCTACTTTAAAAAAATTACCTATCCAATAATTCTATAGACAAAAATAATTATTAGACTTTACACCAAAAACATGAATGTAAAGAGTTCAATTATTTACAATTATTTTATAAACTCAAAATACAAACTACCGTTTTTTCTCTCATTTAAATCTATAGAAGTATTATAGCCTATTTTAGTCTCTCCGGGTTCAACTAGTTCAACATCAGAAAATTTTAATTTTTTAAAGGGTTCTAAAGAATCTTTATTAAACATTTGGTGATGCCAACCGTGTCCTTGAATTAAATATTGTAGTTTTTTAATTAATGTTTTTGGCTTCTTTCCAACTAAACAAGAATCATAAATAAATTTATCTGTATCTTTATCATAATTATAATTATCAACAAGTCTTTGAAAATCAGGAACAACTATTCTCATTATTCCATTGGGTTTTAAAACTCTAAACGATTCATTAAAAAATACCTTAGTCTCATTTTTATCCAAATGCTCTAACATATGGCAAGAATAAATCAGATCAACTGACGAATCCTTAAAAGGGATTTTTTTTGAAGCATCACAATATTTAATATTTTTTTCTCTTGATATTGAAATAAATTCGCAAAACCATTTCGGCACAAAATTAAAAAGGCCAAAGAAATTTTCAACATATGGAATAAACTTAAATACTAAGAATATATTACTATCAAAATTTAAAAACCCACCTAGAGCATTTTTCCCACATCCTAAATGGATTTTCAATAAATTACTATTTTTTTTTTCATTCATTAGACTAAAAGAATTTTAATAGGAAATAAATCATATACAGACAGAGTGAGATTCGAGCCCACGTTACGCTATAAACGTAAACACGCTTTCCAAATATGTGACCGCCCCTCTGAAAAGTGTGTTCCTCCTCAATAGACCTTTATGTTTCATTATATAATATACTAATATATATTGCTTGAAGTGGCTCCAAAATGGCTCCAAAAAAATGCTTATTTAATTTAAGAAGAAAAAACTCCTCCAATGTAGTAAAGAGATAGTTATTTATTAAAAACAACAATGGTCTGAACTTGAGCCAAAACTTAAATCAAAAGGAAAAAATGACAAAAATAGCAAACCACCTATGGAGACTATTAAACAAGAACCAATAACTAAATTTATAAGCTTCGAATTTTTATATTCATTTGGATAATTTTTCTCGTAAAATTCAAAGTCAACACTTCCTCCATCCATTAATTGTAAGGTGCTAACATCCTGAATGGAAATAATACGAGCCAACCTTTCATTCTTTGATTTATGTTGGTTAAAGTACACTAATCTTTTTTCTGTCCTAAGATATTTTCCAAGATATTCTGTTCCATCCTTTAATACTATTTTATCTAACCCAGTTTGAGCCCAAACGGTTCCAATAATTAAAAGTAATATTAAACATCTAAGCATAACTAAGTCTACCCATCACCCAAAAAACAAAAACCCAATGAATGTAGCGAGGCGGTAAGTATTTATTAAAAACAACAATGGTTTGAACTTGGGCCAAAAGAGCCTAAACTAAAATTTGATTCAAATATATAAATCCCTCCAACTAAAGCCAAACCTAGCAGGCCAAAAAATTTGATATTATTTTTTATCAGCTCTTTTGAAAAAGTTTCTTTATATAATTCAATATCTTCACTGCTTATATTTATAATTTGGTTTTTGTATAAATTATTTAAACCAATATATGGAACAGCCAAACTAGCAGTGCTTATTCCTATAATTGCTGGGAGTCTATACCAAGAACCATCTTCGAAAATTAACGAAGTACCAATCATTGATGAGAAAAATGTAAGCCCCGCTAATAGTGGGTAAGTTGTCCATTTTTTTGCATCAATAATCGCCAATTCTGAGGTGGTCATTTGAGAACGTAAAAAGTTGTAGTTAATTTTGCCTTGGTTAACTACAAATATACCATCCTTTAATTGTAGTCTTTCAACGTCTTCTACAGGAATAATTCGTAGTGATTCTTCATTCTTTGGACCAAAGTACACCATTGGTAAATATTTATGGTATTTACTTTCAGTCCTTAAATGTTCGCCGAGATATTTAGTACCATTTTTCAATACTAATGTATCCAATCCAGTTTGAGCCCAAACGGTTCCAGTAATTAAAAGTAAGACTATATATCTGCGCATTTGTAAATGATGATTAATTAATAATAGTTAAGTAAATATGAAAAATAATTAAGTTTAAATAAATTAGCAATAAGTAAAAATTAATCTACTAATCATCTAACAAACAAAAAAACCCCATATTCGTGGGGTTTAAGAATTGAAAAAAACTAGTTCAAGTGGCTCCAAAATGGCTCCAAACGTTTTTCACCAATCCTTTTTATACATAAAATGGGCGGTTGCATAACACAACTACAAAGGGCCTTTTCTCCTCGGTAAAGCGATGCGGAGAGAGTGGGATTCGAACCCACGTTACGCTATAAACGTAAACACGCTTTCCAAGCGTGCGCCTTCAGCCACTCGGCCACCTCTCCAAATTTTAATCACATATTTAATTCAAAAACTATAGAAAGGAGAAAATTAATTAATATTTGTTTTAAACTACTCTTCTTTCTGAGAAGCATTACTTTCATCAGCAAAAACAAGTTCCTCTTTTTCTTTTAACTCAGATTTTTCATTATCATTTTTTTCTGCATTTGAAAACTGACTTAGATCAATGTCAACAAGATTTGCTACTTCATCCAATCTTTTTAAGGCAGCAGATAATTGCTCACCCTTCTGCATCTGAATAATCTGTTCATTAAAGCGCCACCCTCCTGTTTCCTCTGATTGAATACTTTTGACATATTTTACATAAACAGAATCTTTATTTTTGTTTCCAGATGCTTTATCTGCAAAACTTTTTTGTTTTTTTGCCATTTTTTTAAATCTCCTCTAAAACAAGCCGGTAAAGTTAAAAACCAAAGCTCCTAAACTCAATAAATAAGAAAAAAACTATTTTATCAAATTTTGTTGTTTCAGCTTAGCAGTAGCCAGCTTCCTCATATCTATAACATGATCATGCTCATCGACAATTTCTACCCCTAGCAATGTTTCAATCGCATCTTCAAGGGTAATTAAACCTGTAGTTGTTCCAAAATCATCTGTAACCATAAACATTTGCTCTCTCCTCTTGACAAAAAGATCTAAGACATCTGAAACAGATGTTTTTTCAACAATAGAATGTATAGGACTCATTAGGTTTTTGATTTTTATATCAAATTGGTCCTCAGCTTGTTTATTCACTAACGTATATCGATTTACTATACCCGTAATATTATCTAGATCTTTTTCATAAACTGGTATCCTTGAAAAAGCTATCGGAGAATGAGCATCTATAACTTTCCCCACAGTATCAGATTGAACCAGAGCAAAAATTACAGACTTAGGAGTCATAATATCTTCAACAGGCATATCATCTAACTTCATTAAATTTTCAATAATATCGCCTTCTTGCTCATCAATTGCACCCTCATCTTCACTAATTTCCGCCATTGCCAATAGTTCTTCTCTAGATGCTTTACTCTCATTATTTGAATCATTATTATTTAATAATTTTGAAACATTTTCAGATATTACTACGAATGGCCATGCTATAACCATTAAACCTTTTATAGCATAAGCAGAAAATGGCACTAAGGATTTATTATAAGCGGAACCAATTGTTTTTGGAATGATTTCAGAAAAAATTAAAATCCCAAATGTTAATATGCCTGAAGCAAAAGCAACCCATTCATTTCCAAAAATAATATGGGTCTGTGCTCCTACACCTGCAGCCCCCACAGTATTAGCAACAGTATTAATAGTTAATATAGCAGCCAAAGGACGATTAATATTACCCTTAAGCTCCCCCATAATTTTTCCAACTTTGGTTCCATCCTTTTCCAAAACCGTCACATGAGCAATAGATATGCTAAGCAATACTGATTCTAATAGAGAACAGAAAAAAGACACCACTATAGCTACAAGAAAATAGATTATTAATAAAGTCATTTAATTCTCTATATTTACTTTTAATTTTGCATCCACGCTACAACCTCTCTGACAGTTATTTTTTTTCCGTAAAGTAAAATTGCAGTGCGAAAAATCCTACCAGCAATTTTCAATAAAAACCAACATGAGAATATCATTAAAACCGTTGTTAAAAATATTTCATTCCCGTTTACTGACTCTGTACCTAAACGTATAATCATCATAAAAGGCGTTAATGGCGGAAAATAAGAACTAGCGATTGTAAAAGAAGATCCTGGATTGGTTATAAAATATGATGCAAATGCGATAGGTAATACTGCAATGATACTTATAATTCCACTTGACTGCTGCGCTTCTTGCTCAGACGTGAAAAAAGTACCCATTGCAGCAAAAATTGCAGCGTAAAAAAGATACCCTGTTAGAAAATAGATTAAGAAAAAAGGTATTTGAGAATACTCAATCATTGCCCAACCCTTATATTTTGTAGCTAGTAATCCTAATATTAAGTAAAAAAGCATTTGCACAGTTCCCAAAGCACCTAATCCAAGTATTTTTCCTTTCATTAATTCATCGGGAGTAACAGAGCATAGTAATATTTCAATAGTACGACTAGTCCTTTCTTCCATTACAGATCGAAGAAGTAGTTGTCCACTCATAAATATTGTCATAAATAAAATCATTAAGAATAAATAGGGAACCAAAAAACTAGAAAATTCATTTCCTTTGGAAGCTTCACCAAAATCATCAAGCTCAAAAGTATCAAAATCTATTTTTTTATTTAAACTTTTCACCAATGCTAAATCAATATTTTGGTTTAACATCCTCTGCTCAACAACCAGCTGATTAAGCACCCTCCTTAAATTTGTATATATTTTAATGTTACTTAAAGATCTACTATAGTAACTAACTCTGCCAGTATCTAATATTGAAGAAGGAATATACATGTAAGCATCTATTCCATTATTTAAAACACTATCTAATGCTTCCTGTTCAGAAACAAACCTAACAAATTGAAATTGTGGAAGACCATTTTTTAAAGTAAGGCCAGAATAAGTTTGGTTTTGAAATCGCTTTACCAGAAGGCTTATGTCATTATTATAAACAAGACCTACGTTTGTGGAATTTTCAGGCTCAAGATCTATAAGAATTGTGGGCAAATAGGTCATTCCACCAATTAGGATAGGTAACACAAATGTAGTGAATATGAATAATTTTGTTTTTATACGATTTATAAATTCCCATTTAATTATGTGAAAAATCTGGACCAAGTTTATTTCCCAACCGCTCTAATAAATATTTGTTCTAAGCTTAAAATTCTTGTTTTAAATGACTCTATGCTTACTTGAGGAATTACCCATTCTAAAAATTCATTTTTTTTCTTTTTTAAAATACCTGAAAGAATATTCTCTTTTAACTCAAAATCTGAAAAAAATACTTCTAATTTTGAACTATCAATTTTCCCTGAAAAATTTAATACAACTGCGTCTTCTGAATGTGACTTTCTTATCTTACTTAGTGACCCCTCTAATAAAATGTGACCTTTATTAATTAAGCATATGTTGTTACATAATCTTTCTACCTGTTCCATTTGGTGAGTTGAAAAAATTATTGTTTTCCCTTCTTCTTGTTTTTCCTTTATAACTTCCTTCAGCAATATTTGATTTACCGGATCTAAACCAGTAAATGGTTCATCAAGTATGATTAACTGCGGATCGTGTAATAAAGCAATTATGAATTGAATCTTTTGTTGATTCCCTTTTGAAAGTTCTTCAACTTTTCTTTTTTTTTGATCATCTAGATTAAATCGCTCCAACCATAAATTAGCTCGATTCTTTGAATCCTTTTTATCCAGTCCTTTTAAACAGCCAAAGTAATGTAGAATTTCACTAAGGTTCTGTTTCTGATAAAGTCCTCTGTCCTCAGGCAAATATCCTAACTTTCTTCTATTAATTGTATTGATATCTGAAGCATTTAATTTAATAGTACCATTATCAGGTTTTATTATCCCCATAATCATCCTAATCGAAGTAGTTTTACCCGCTCCATTTGGACCTAGAAATCCATAAATATCTCCTTTTTTTACTGTAAGTGAAATATTATCAACTGCATTTATTTTCTTAAAATGTTTTGTGAGGTTTGTAATTTGTAGCATTTCAAAAATCGATGGGGTCACCATCGCAATAGGAAGGGATTCCTACTCCTAAATATCTTGCTATTGTCGGAGCGATATCAACCGTAGCTTGATATGAATTTTTTATTTTTGATCTAAATTGCTCTCTAGAAAAAATAAGCGGAACATGCGTGTCATAATCATATGGAGAACCATGAGAAGTACCATAAGGAGAACGATACAAGTATCCAGGAGTAACGATAGGAAAAATTTCTGGTGTTTTTTCTTTATTTATCATGTTTCTCAAGCGCAATGTAATCTTATCCTTACTATGGTTTTGTAAGATCGAATCTTTAATTACAATGTCATCAATACCTTCCACATTTTTTAAATATTGCCTCACAATGTTATAAATAGCATCAGGGTTTATATCTTCTTTTTTTAATTTTTTCTTATTTAGGAAAAAATTTGCACCATCACGGTAATATAATTTACTGCCTAATCTCTCTTCGCATTCTTCATCTACCCATTGGAGTGCCTCCTGGAAGTGGGAATTATTTATCCTTCCCCCTTTCCCTCCTTTTTCAATGACATATTCCGGAAGAGGTAGCCCTCCATGGTCAGCGGTTAGGACAAACAACACATTTTCAAGACTGATCTCGTCATCAATATAATCTATAAAATCACCTAAGTATTTATCTAATTTTATACATGCATCCATTACTTCTTGTGAAAAAGGTCCGTAATCATGAATTATCCAATCCATAGCAGAAAAACCAATATATAATAGATCGGTATCTAGATCATAGCCTAGTTTTTCTCCTCTAATAGCTTTCTTAGATAAATTTAATATTTCTCTTTCAAACCAGGGACGTCCCATAATTGCTGACTTAGGATCAGATCCAGAATCAAATCCAATAGGAAATACAGGAGAATATACAGCATTCAAATAATCATCAGTTTCTCCAAAATAATTATCTTTTCTTGATAATTGTTCATAATAATGATTTTTTAGAGATTTCTCCCATATTGAATCCTTATAAAAATCTATATTTAAGTTTGAATTAAAATCATCTAACCAGTCTGGTAATTTATCAACATAATAATCGGAAGAAATAAAACTTCCTGACAAATTATAATAAGTTGAAAGATCTGGCATCTTTCCTCCCAATAAACATGCTGCTCTATCTTTGCCTGCAATAGATATAACCTTTGAATTTGGATTTGACAATTTTAACCAGTCACCTAAGCCTTCAAAATCATATCTAGATGTAGATCTCGCTTTCCCTTCTTTTGCACCGACAACTTTGGCCTTTGGATCCTCCACACAGTTAATTTTTTTTCTTAAATCACGATCATAAAAGCTATTACCAATGACCCCAATTTTACCTGGGTATTGACCGTACCCTATTGCAGTATGCCCTGGCCCAGTGGCTGTATAGCTATGTTCATGATGAGTATCTGAGTACCAGATTCCATTGTCCATTAGCCATTTAAAACCACCTTCATATAATTTGTCAAAGCGTGTAAGTAAATCCGGCCTCATCTGATCAACAACTAGAACCACTACGAGTTTGGGTTTATCCAAATTCGAAGAGGTACACCCAGATAAATAAAACACAAAAAAATAAATTAATAGGAAAACAAAACTACGCATTAAACAATTTTTAAAAATCTTCTTTTCCCAATTTTCAATATCCTCTCCTTCCCAGGTCTTATTGTATCTTGAATATCGGTTATAGATATATCATTTAATTTAACCGCACCCTGCTTTATCATTCTTCTAGCTTCACTTTTACTTTTTAATAAACCTGAATCATATATAACATTTACAATGAGCAACTCTGAATCAACAAAATATTTAGGTATTTCATCAGGAACGCCCTTTCCCACCACAACATTATCAAAATGTTTTTCAGCTTTAATAGCAGTGGGATGGTCATAATATAATTCAACAATTTTTAACGCCAATTCTCTTTTTACATCCATTGGATTAACAGAAGGATCATTTAATCGTTCATCCACAGACTTTAGTAAATTTTCATCCGCATCGGCAGCAAGAGAAAACCACCTTTTTATCATTTCATCTTTGATCGATAACGCTTTTCCATACATATCTTCAGCTTTTTCCATTATCCCAATATGATTTCCATAAGACTTTGACATTTTTTCAACACCGTCTGTGCCTTCTAAAAGTGGAGTAGTAATTATACACTGTTGCTCTTGGTTATTGCTTTTTTGTAAATCTCTCCCAACCAATAGATTAAATTTTTGATCAGTCCCACCCAGTTCAACATCAGCTCTGAGTTTAACTGAATCTTGTGCTTGAGCTAATGGGTAAAGAAACTCATGGATTGTAATCGGTATCTCAGATCGGAAACGTTTAGTAAAATCATCTCTTTCTAACATTCTTGCGACAGTATAATTACTCGCTAAAGATACGACATCGTGAAAATTCATTTTGTTAAGCCAATCAGAATTATAACTAACTTTAAGAGTGTTTATATCAAGTATTAATTTAGCTTGATCTACATATGTTTTTGCATTTTCTTTTGCCTCTTCCAGTGTTAAAGGAGGTCTAGTTTTATTCCTACCAGAAGGATCACCAATCATGGCTGTAAAATCACCTATCACTAAATTAGCCGTATGTCCAAGATCTTGAAAATGCCTTAACTTTCTTAAAACAACTCCGTGACCAATATGTAAATCAGGACGACTTGGATCACAACCTAGTTTTATAATTAAGGGATTTGAAGTCTTGTAAGATTTTTGAACCTTTTTTACTAAGTCGTCTTCTGGTAAAATTTCTTCTACCCCTCTTCGGATTAAATCCATTTGCTCATTAACAGGAGGAAATTTCATCAGTTTTTCATAGC